>FR884524.1:23588-32813 GCA_000435535.1 Clostridium sp. CAG:575
TGTTTTTATTCTATTAAATCAACTGCATTGTCCTCAGTTATTCCATTCAAGTTATAATAAGTATTCGGAATATTCCCAATAATTACATTTTCAATTAATAAAACTTGATTACTTATATTTACAGCTATACCTTCAAATGGTGTTAAAACTTTAACTTGACAATTTACTTGTAAATATACTCTATGCAGTGTCTGATTAATTCCTTGTGCTATAAATTCACTTCTTAAGTCTGTTTCGACATTTCCTGATGTTGCAATTGTTAATTTAATTTTCGGTCCTTCCCCTGCCAAAAATTTTATTCCTGTAAAGCTTCCTACTGGAATAGATATATTTTCTTTTCCCTTTTCATCTATTTTATTTTGAATTTTTACTGCAACATCAGAAATAATTTCATTTATTGGATTTATATTTGCTCTTATCATTTTGATATTTCCACTATTGTCCTTTTCTATTGTAAATAATTCCTCATATTTATGCTCTCTCATTACATTTGTAGCTTGTTCATTTGAAACAATTGTTGCTATTGCTTTTGCTTTTTCTTCACATAGTGTTTCAAATATTGGTAAAATAGCATTTAAAATTACTTTTACAGTAATTAATGAAATTATAAAAATAATTATTACTTTTATTAGATATTGTTTTTTTTTGCTCCTTTTGTTTCCAATAGTTGCAAGAAATATCTTTGGAATTTTAATTCTTGGTCTTGAATATATTTTACTCATAAGTTTTTTCTGTTATTCTTGTATATTTAGGGATAAATAATTTTTGACCTGGAAAGATTAAATTTTTATCTTCTATTCCATTAACTCTTGCAATTCCATCTATTGTACTTCCAAATTCTTTTGCGATTTTCCATAAAGTATCACCTTTTTTTACAATATACATCATTATGCTATAATCTTGTTCTTCTCTTTCCCCATCTTCTTGTATACTATCAATCATATTGATATTTGCTGTTCTGTACATATTTGTGTTTGTTTCCATATCAATGTTACAATTTATGTCTCCTCCATCTTGTATTATAAAATCTTTTGATTTTATTTCTAAGCAATTATTTGTATTTAAACTTTCTCCATTCTGTAGATTTTCTACTGTATATTCAAATGGAATTTTTGTTTCTTTTATGTCTATTTGCATTCTTTGATTTACAAATATAAATCTTAAATTCATTTCTCCTTCATATAATATCTTTGTGTTTATCTTATTTTCATTTATAATGTTTGGCTCTACATCTACATCTATTAAACTTTCATTTTCTATATCTTTTAAATTTATTTTTTCTCTTATTTGTTTTATGTTTTTTACACTCTGTTTTTCTGTCATTGTTAATATTTGTTTTGTTTCAAAGTTCAAATTTTCTGTTGGGCTATACATGTCTTGTATTAAATTTATTTGTTTAATTTCATATACACTACATTTTGCTTGTATTTCTATTTCTACATATATTGAATGTTCTTCTTGAGAATTTGGTTTGATTACTATATTTCTTATCTCATAATTTACATCACATAAATTTTCTTCTGTTACGTCTTGTATGTCTATAAAACCTACTACTGGTATTTTGTAGGTTACTTTATTTATTCTATTATCTTCTGTTAAATACATAAATGTTACTTCTGCTTCTGCTTTTGTTAACACTTTGTTATAACTAATTTTGATATCTTTATCAACTAAGTTAATTTCTGCTTTTAAAATTTCTGCTAAATTGTCTATGCTATCAATTGGAATATTATCTTTTGCATAAATTTTGGTCTCTCCTGAGCCAACTAAAGAATTTACTGTTAGGTCTTCTTTTAAAATTTGAATATTATCAGCATTTTCCATGTTGTTAATTATCTCAACTTCTTCCTTTGAATATATTCTGACATTTGCTTCTAGTGTGGCTTTTATACTGATTTTTCTTCCGTTTAGAACTTTTGCTTCAATTGATTTTATTTTGATGTCTGTAATGTCATCCATCCCTTCTTTGCAGTTTTGAATTCCTATGTTTTCAGAAAAATCTAAGCTTGCATTCAATCCTCTTACAGTGTCTTCACTTCCATCAGGCATATACATTATGTAGGTATTTATTGTTCCATCTATACGCATTTTTTCCTCTTGTACTTCTTTTTTGTAAATTGAGACAACACCACTTGTACAAATTGTGTTTAAAATATCAGGCTTTGAGTCTGGAACAATCATATCACCTTCTGCAAATATAATCTCTCTTTTTTCTGCTACTAATTTATTAATACTTAATTTTTCTTTTTGTGTTTCTATCATTTTTTACCTCCTAAATTTTTTTCTTTATAAATCTATATGTTTTTATTTCTATATTATTCCATTTTATTTTATATTCTAGTATATATTAAATTGTTTAGCAGTTATTTACATTGCCTTTTATTTTTTTGTTGGTGTTATTATTATATTTATATTAGGATCATACTTGTATTGATTTGTTATTTTTTCAGAAAAACTTGCTAATTCGTTTGGTATAATTATTGTTGTATATTCTTGATTTTTTAGTTCTTCTATTTTTAGATCTATTTGTTCTGGTTCTTCGATTTTATTTATTTCTATTCCTAACATTTGTGGCAATCTATATTGTTTGTTGTCATTTTTGTATTGTATAAATGTTGCTTTCATATATCTTCCTCCATTCTTTTCTTTATGTATTTTGCTTGTTTTTAATTTGCATTATTCATTTTTTTATGCTATAATATTTTTATTATTTTTTCTTTTTGAAAGGAGATTTTTGCATTATGTTTGAAAAATTATTTGAAGCCTGTGTGATTCGGTTGAAAGAAGATTTAAAAATAATTAATTTTCTTACTTTAACGTGGTTCTATTCAGATGAATGGGAAATTGCTAAGGCTATTGCTTCTAATAGGAGAAAAAAATAATTAAAAACATCAACCCACCTGGTAAGGTGGGCTTTTTTTTCAAAAATGCTTGCATATTATGGAAATTTGTGTTAGAATAATTGATGTTATAGTGTAATATAGACTAAAAGGAGGTGCAAACATGCCAAATATTAAATCAGCTAAAAAAAGAGTTAAAGTAATTGAAAAGAAAACTTTAAGAAATAATATGATAAAATCTGCTTACAAAACAGCAGTTAAAAAATTCGAACAAGCTATAGAAGCTGGAAATATGGATGAAGCAAAAGTTTTATTCTCAGAAGCTACTAAAAAAATTGATCAAGCTTGTACAAAAGGTGTTATTGTAAAAAACACAGCTGCTAGAAAAAAATCTAGTTTATCTAAAAAATTAAATGCTGCAATGGCTTAGTGCAAAATAAAAATTATGCATAGTTTTTATTAATAGAAAAAGAATTTCTAAATCTGTTAGAAATTCTTTTTTGTTATATTTACTATTAAACACTTGTAGTTTTATTACTGTCTACTTTGTATATTGAACTTTATTTTGTGGTTTTTATTTCCATTGATTTTTATATGTATCAATGTTAATATTTGTATAGGTGATACATATGTTTAAAAAAATTATTAATTCTTTTAATAACTTAGATAAATTAACAAAGATAATTATGAGCAATGGTTTAATATTCTCTGCTTTTATCGGTTTGGTTGCTATTGTTCTTCTTGTTACATATAATTTTTCTTTTACTTTTCCTATTCTTTTTACTATTGGTTTTGTTTTATTTAGATTGAGTTTAATTTTTGGAATAGAGTTTGTTATTTGTGGTTTTGTCGTTGATGGAATTAAAAAGCAGATGATATAATCAAATAAACCACAGGGGACGTTCTTAAATTGGTTGAAATATTTAAATATACTTTTTTAAATATTTTCAACCAATTTAAGAACGTCCCCAATGGTTTATTTATTTAATTCTGCCAAAAACATTTCATTCAACATTTTTGGATTTGCTTTTCCCTTAGTTTCTTTCATAGCTTGTCCTACTAAAAATCCTAAAGCTCTATCTTTTCCTGCTTTATAATCTGCAATTGATTGTGGATTTGCTTCTAATATTTTTAGTACTACTTCTTTAATAGCTCCCTCATCTGAAATTTGAATCCAGCCTTTTTCCTTAATTATTTCTTCTGGATCTCTTGGATTTTCAAATAATTCTTCTAATACCTTTTTACCAATACTTGAACTTATTGTTCCTTTATCTATTAATATAACTAGTTTTCCTAATTGTTTTCCATCAAATGGTATAGCAATTGGTTCAGTTTCTGTCTCGTTTAATATTCTTGAAATATCAGATATAATCCAGTTGTTAACGGCTTTCGGATTATTACATACTTTTATAGCATCTTCAAATAAATCTGATAAGTACTTTGATGCTGTGATAATATTGGCATCTTTTTCTGATAATTCATATTCTTTTAAATATCTTTCTTTTCTGCTTTCTGGTAATTCTGGTAGTGTTTTTTTGATGTTTTCAATATATTCATCTGAAAGTTTTATTGCTACTAAGTCTGGGTCTGGAAAATATCGATAATCTTGTGCATCTTCTTTATCTCTCATTGGGAATGTTTTTCCAGATACATCATCCCATCTTAATGTTTCTTGTTCTATTTTTCCACCATCTTCTAATACATCAATTTGTCTATCAATTTCATATTCAATAGCTCTTGTAATACTTCTAAATGAGTTCATATTTTTCATTTCTGTACGTGTACCAAATGGTGTTCCTGGTTTATGAACAGATACGTTAACATCTGCTCTTAAAGAGCCTTCTTGCATTTTACAGTCTGATACTTCAATATATTCTAGTATTGATTTTATTTTTTTCATATATGCTTCTACTTCTTCAGCACTTCTTAAATCTGGTTCAGAAACCATTTCTATTAAAGGAACTCCAGCTCTATTTAAATCAACTAAGCTTCCTCCTCCAAAGTCATCATGATTTAATTTTCCTGCGTCTTCTTCTATATGAATTCTTAATAATCTAATTTTCTTTTTTCCTTCTGGTGTGTCTATTTCAACATAACCATGTTCACAAAGTGGTTTATCGAATTGAGATATTTGATAAGATTTTGGTAAATCTGGATAGTAATAATTTTTTCTATCATTTTTACTATCTCTTGATATTTCACAATTTGTAGCTAATCCTGCTTTTACAGCATATTCAACTACTTTTTCGTTTAATACTGGAAGTGTTCCTGGCATTGCCATACATATTGGGCATACATGTGTGTTAGGTGCTGCTCCAAATTCTGTTGGACATGAGCAGAATATCTTTGTTTTTGTTGAAAGTTCAGCATGCACTTCTAGTCCTATTATAACTTCATAATCACTTCTTGGCATCTAATTTTCCTCCTTTTGAGACACTTGGGACGTTGCAAATTTGTTCCATTATTTTTGTCGTTTCTTGTCTAAATTTATTTTATTTTGTCCTTTTTGTTTTTAAATTATTTTTTCTTCTTTTTTCGACATTTTTCTTCATATTTTATGGTACGTTTTGTGACTGTCCCATTTGTCCATATCTGGTTTATAATTTTCTCTAAATTTAATTTGTTGTTCTAATGTATATGCTGCATTTAAAATTGTTTCTTCTTGGAATTTATTTCCTATTAGTTGCATTCCTATTGGCATTCCTTGTTTGTCAACTCCTACTGGTATTGAAATTCCTGGAAGTCCAGCAATATTTACAGATACTGTGCAAATATCTGCTAAATACATTTCTAATGGATTATTTGATTTTGAACCAATATCAAATGCTACTGTTGGTGATGTTGGGGTTAATATAACATCATATTTTTCAAATGCTTTGTTAAATTCATTCATTACTAGAGTTCTAACTTGTTGCGCTTTTTTGTAATAAGCATCATAATATCCTGAAGATAATACATATGTTCCTAAAATTATTCTTCTTTTTACTTCTTCTCCAAAGCCTTCGCTTCTTGATTTTTTATAAATTTCTTTTAAATTCTTGAATTCTGGTGTTCTATATCCATAGCGAATTCCATCGAATCTTCCTAAGTTTGAACTTGCTTCTGCACATGCAATTATATAATATGTTGCTAGTGAATATTGAGCTACATCTAAAGAAAATTCTTCTATTTCTGCTCCTAATTCTTTGTATTTTTCAATTGCTTTTTGTAACGTTTCTTTTACTTCTGCATTTATTCCTTCTCCAAAGAATTCTTTTGGAACTCCTATTTTCAAACCTTTCACATCATTTTTTAATGCTTTTGTATAATCTTTTTTATCCATATCTTCTGATGTTGTATCTTTTTCGTCATGTCCTGCAATTAGATTTAACAACATTGCACTATCTTGTACATCTTTTGTTATTGGTCCAATTTGGTCAAGTGATGATGCAAATGCTACTAATCCATATCTTGAAACTAGTCCATATGTTGGCTTTAATCCTACAACTCCACAGAAGCTTGCTGGTTGTCTGATTGATCCACCTGTATCTGAGCCAAGTGCCCAAGGCACTAAGTTTGCTGCAACTGCTGCTGCTGATCCACCTGATGAGCCTCCAGGTACTTTGTTTAAGTTCCATGGATTTTTTGTTTTTTTGAAATATGAATATTCTGTTGATCCTCCCATGGCAAATTCATCCATATTTAGTTTTCCTAAATTTATCATATTTTTTTCTTTTAATTTTTCCATTACAGTTGCATCATATGGTGATGTAAAGTTTTCTAACATTTTTGATGCACATGTTGTTTTTATTCCTTTTGTGCATATGTTGTCTTTTATTCCTATTGGAATTCCTGCAAATTCCCCTGTAATTTCTCCATTATCTATTTTTTCTTGTATGTCTTTTGCTTGTTCTACTGCTTCATCTGTTAATATTGTAATAAATGCTTGTACATCTTTTTCTTTTTCATTTATTCTGTCAACATATGCTTTTGTTATTTCTGTTATTGTAAGTTCTTTATTTTTTAATTTTTCTCGCAATTCATGTACTGTTAATTCTGTAATATCCATTTTTGTCCCTCCTTAGTTTATTACTTTTGGTAATTTAAACATATTTTGTTCTTTAGATGGTGCATTTTGTAATAATGCTTCATTATCTTCAAATATTTTGATTTCATCTTTTCTAAATACATTTTTCTTTTCATTTGCACCTATTGTAACATTTAATCCATCAACTGGTGCATTATTTACTATTTCTGCAAAATTTAATATATCTTCTAAATTTGTTGCATATTTTTCTATTTCGTCTTCTTTTATTTCTAAGTTTGCTAACTTTGCAATGTGTAGAATTTCTTCTCTGCTAACTTTCACTTTAATATCTCCTCCTTTAAATATATTTAATTATATACTCAAATGCTTTAAAATACAATAATAAAATAAAAAAATTGACATATAATAAAATATTGGTAATACTATTTTTTCATAATTTCAATGTGCACATCTCTTAGTTGGTCTCTTCTTACATTTCCTGGCGCTCCCATCATTAAATCTTGTGCTTTGCTGTTTAAAGGAAATGCTATAACTTCTCTTATTGTTTCTGAATTTGATAATAGCATTAACATTCTGTCAATTCCTGGTGCAATTCCTGCATGTGGTGGCGCTCCAAATTGAAATGCTGTATATAATGCTCCGAATTTTGTTTTTACTTCTTCCTCTGTGTATCCTGCCATTTCAAATGCTTTTACCATTATTTCTATATCATGATTTCTAACTGCTCCAGAAGAAAGTTCTATTCCGTTACATACTATGTCATATTGATATGCAAGTATTTCTAATGGATTTTGATTTTTTAATGCCTCCAAGCCTCCTTGTGGCATTGAGAATGGGTTATGGCTAAATGCTAATTTATCATGTTCATCTAGTTCAAACATTGGAAAGTCTATTATCCAACAAAATTGGAATACATTTTCATCTATCAAGTTTAATCTTTTTCCTAGTTCTGTCCTTATTTGTCCTGCAAGTTCTGTTGCCCTTTTTTCATTATCTGCAATAAAGAATATTGTGTCTTCTTTTTCTAAATCTGCTAACTCAATTAATTTTTTCTTTAATTCTTCTGGTATAAATTTATCAATTGGCCCTTTAAAAGTCATATCTTCTTGTACTTCTAAATAACCTAGTCCTTTCATTCCAATTGACATTGCATAATCTAACATTTTTTCGTGGAAGCCTTTTGACATATGTCCTTTTACTCTAATTGCTCTTACTGTTCTTCCTTTGAATGGTTCAAATGTACATTTTTCAAAAAATTCTGATAAATCTATAATATATAATGGATTTCTTAAATCTGGTTTATCTGAACCATATTTTAGTATTGCTTCCTTGTATGTTATTCTTGGAAATGGATATTCTGCTATTTTTTTGTCTGAGAATTTTTTAAATGTGTTATACATTACTGGTTCCATTACTTGAAATACATCTTCTTGTGTTGCAAAGCTCATTTCCATGTCTAATTGATAAAATTCCCCTGGTGCTCTGTCTGCTCTTGCGTCTTCATCTCTAAAACATGGTGCAATTTGAAAATATTTATCTATTCCAGAAACCATTAATAATTGCTTAAATTGTTGTGGTGCTTGTGGTAAGGCGTAAAATTTCCCTGAGTGTAATCTACTTGGTACTAGATAATCTCTTGCTCCTTCTGGTGATGAACTTGTAAGTATTGGTGTTTGTACCTCTAAGAATCCTTGTTCTTGCATTTGGTTTCTTAAAAAGAGTAATACTTCTGCTCTTAGTTTTAAGTTTTTTTGTAGTCTTTCGTTTCTTAAGTCTAAATATCTATATTGTAATCTTAAGTCTTCCCTTATTTCTTGATTTGTATTTATTTCAAATGGAAGATTTTTTGTCCTTTTTCCTAAGATTTTTATTTCTTCTATTTTTATTTCAACAAGCCCTGTTTTTAACTTTGGATTTATTGTTTCTTCATCTCTCTTTTTTACTGTTCCATATACAGTTACTGTTGATTCTATTGGAATGTGTGATGCAAAGTCTACTTCTTTTGCTTCTCCTGATGTTACTACTTGTGTAATTCCGTACATGTCTCTTATGTCAAGAAATACTAGTCCTCCTAAGTCTCTTATTGTTTCTACCCATCCTGCTATTCTTACTTTTTTGCCTACATCCTCTAGGCTAATTTCGTTACATGTGTGTGTTTTGTAATCTTTCATTTTTATACCTCCTTCGTGCAATGAACGTCAAAAAACGTCCACTGCAAAATGCAGGGACGAAATAATTCCGCGGTACCACCCAGCTTGAAAATACTTTAATGCTATATATTTTATTTGAATAGCTTTTTTGTATTTTCCACTTTATAAAATTGCTCCAATGTGTTTCACAATTTAGGTTGACCTTAAA
>FR884524.1:32864-36498 GCA_000435535.1 Clostridium sp. CAG:575
CTCTTTCAGTTACTTCTAATTGCTTTGTATTGTTATAACGCAATATATTTTTATTATTATGTTACTTATTTTAGCACCTTATTCATTTGTTTGTCAATAAAATTTAAAAATTTTTCTTGATAATTTGCCATTACTCATAGATAACTTCTCCAGCTTTTAATTCTAAAACTCTGTCAACATTTTGAATTGTTGCTAACCTATGAGCAATTATTATAACCGTACTGTTCTTAGAAATCTTATCAATAATATTTTGTATCATTTTTTCTGTTCTTAAATCTATATTAGAGGTTGGTTCATCAAATATATAAATATTAGCCTTATGAACTATCGCCCTTATAAAAGCAATAACCTGTAATTCACCTTTTGACAGCCTATTTATATCAACAACTTCATCTAAGCCATTATCCAACCTATTTAATAATGGCATAGCACCGATTTGTTCCATAACATTTAAAACCATCTCATCTGAAATATCATCTCTTTCTAGCACAATATTCTTTCTCACAGTATCCTTAAAGATATATGAATCTTGTGATATATATGTAATATTATTTCTTATAGATTCTATTGATAATTCATTCAAATCATATCCATCTATTGTTATTTTTCCTTTACTTACAGGATATAACTTCATTAAAATCTTAGTAATAGTTGTCTTACCTGAACCGTGTTTTACCAACAATTGCGGTCTTTTCTCCTGCTTTAATTTTAAATGAAATATTACTTAAAATCTTTTTTTTATCATAGGCAAATGAAACATTATCAAATCCAATATCTCCTTTTAATTTTTCCACCTTCAAACCGTTACTTATATCTTCTTTTTCTTTTATTAATAAAATAGTATTAATTTTTTCTAATGATACTTGTGAAGTTTGGATATCTTCTATTTGATTAAATAATTCTTTTACTGGTGAGAAACATTGTTTAATATAATATAAGAAAATATACACTGTTCCTAATGAGATACTATTATCAATATTTAATGCATAATATAAAATTGCATATACTGCAATAGCCTCTATTAGCACACTTGCTGGCCATGAAAATGAATCAGTCCAAATATGTTTATATCTTAGTTTTAGTTCTTCATTAAGTAAATTATTAACTTTATTTATATTTTTGTTTTCCAAAGTAAAAAATTTAGTTAATTTACTCTTATTATATGTTTCTGAATACTCCTTATTTTGTAAATCTCTCTTTTTCACTGTTTCTTTTTGAATGTTCTTTAATCTTTTTATAAGAAAAAATGAATATACAGCAAATACTATTATAATTGTAGTTCCTATAAGTGCTAATTTTATATTTATCATAAACATAACAATAAACATAAAAATTATATGCATTATATCGTTTAAAATAATTGGTATATCTCCTGAAAATAATGTCTTTACATTTTCTGCATCAACAGTTAATCTGGTATAAATATCGGAAGATGGAAATTTTTCAAAATCTTTCATTTTTAACGATAAAACTTTATTAAAAATTTCACTTCTTAGTTCGCTTAGCATATTGTTAGATAATACATTTGACTTTTTATTTCTTAATGCTTCTACTAAAATTATTAAAATTCTTGTTAAAATATATGATATTAAAATTATTAAAATCGATTTGCCAATAGTATTTGTAGTTAATTTATCAATTATTATTTTTAACAAATATGGTTCTACTACATTTAGAATATTTACTAAAATCAATAAAGTTATTATTGTAATTATTGTTTTTTTATTTTTCTTTACAATATTAGTCAACTAATTCACCTGCCATTTCATATTTATACATTTCTTGATATATACTATCTTTTGCCAATAATTCTTCATGTGTTCCACTATCTATAAATTTTCCATCTACCATTAAATAAATTTTATCCATATTTTTTACATCTGTTACTTTGTTTGCAATATTGATTATGGTTTTTTCTTTCATTTTCATAATATTATTCAATATTTCTTTTTCTGTATTATGGTCTAAGGCTGAAAAAACATTATCTAATATAATAAAATCTCTATCAACTATTATATTTCTTGCAATTTCAACTCTTTGCTTTTGTCCTCCTGATAATTTATTGCCATTTTCTCCAACATTTTCTTCAAATTCATTTTCCATTTTAAAAATATCTTCTAAGATACATGAATAGTTTGTTGCATTTATAATCTTTTTTCCTTCATATTTATTTTCTAAGGTAATATTGTTTTTTATTGTATCATTAATAAGTACTGCTTTTTGTAAAATATAACTTATGTTATTAAATAAACTATATTTATTAATTTGATTTATATCTATATCATTAATAAATACTTTCTTTTCTTCTACTTCATATAAACCAGATATGATATTCATTAATGTGGTCTTACCACTTCCAAATAATCCTATAATTCCTATTTTATCATTTTTATTTATCTCAAAATTAATATCTTCTAATGTATATTTTTGACTGTTTGGATATTTATAGTTTAAGTTATTTACCTTTATAGATTCAATTTCCTTGATTATTTTTTTATTTTTTGTTGTATATATATCTAAGTTCATAATTTGATCTATTCTATTAATTGATTGCTTTAAATATACAATTCCATTTGTAATTTTATTAATTCCGCTACTAATATTTCCAAACATTTTACCTATAAACGCTATAAAAACGGTTAAATCCCCAACTGACATTTGTCCATTTCGTATACAAGTAACACTATATATTACTGTCAATATGTATGCTACCCCTTCAGCCACATTTGTTGTATTCTTTATTATATTGTCTATTTTTCCAACCTTATAATCTTTTTCTTTCATCCTTTTATTTTCTTTTTCAAATAGTTCTTTTTGTTCCATTTGATTATTGTATAATTTTATTAATGTAAAATTGCTTGTGTTTTGTTCAATTATATTTGACATGTTTACATATTCTTTTCTTGCAGCTTCTACTAATGTTTTTTTCTTTTCATATAATTTTAATATAGTAATTAATGTTATGGATAAAATTACAACTAACATCACAGATAAATTTATATTTAATCCTTTTTGGGACATTACTAGTACTAAAATTGGTGTCATAATTAAGTTTGTGGTGTTTTGAAAGAATTCACCTAGAAATTTTTTTATCATCGGTATCTCTTTTGTTAAATATGCTAAAAACTTTCCTTTCTCGATATTTTCATAATAATCTTCTTTTACATATTGTAATTTCTTATAAATTTCTCTCCTTAACTTCATATCTGACGTTCTTCCAACACCATAATAGCATAGTCTTTTTATAGTATTTGGAACTATTATAATTGCGGACCAAAATAATAATGTATATATTTCCTTCATTATTTGTTCTTTAGATATATTATTTTGTAATATCATATCTAATATTCTTCCAGATATTTGTGCAATTAGTAATGTTATATATATTATTATTGTATGAAATATCATTCCTAGCAAATATAATGGTGCTGTTCTTTTTAATTCATTTACTAATATCTTACTATGTTTTTCTTTTTTCATCTTTTGTCTCCTTTTCTATTGATGCATAAATTATAACATTGTTTTTGTTTATTGAAAAGTATTTTTTATAACTATTAAAAACGTTCCTCGATAACTGTCCATCCATGTGTAGCAAAAAAAGAAGTCTATTACTAGACCTCTTTCTATGAATTCA
>FR884525.1 GCA_000435535.1 Clostridium sp. CAG:575
TCGTATATTTTCTTACTGAACTGTAATAATTTATTATTAAAATTATGAAAATATTGTAATAACTATTGACCAATGGTCATAAAAGTAATATAATATAAAAAGTGACTAACAGTCATAAAGAGAGGAGATATAAAAAATGTTGAAATTTGGCGAAAAAATATGTAAGCATAAAAAATTGATATTTATCATAGCTTTACTACTTTTAATACCATCAGTAATAGGAATGATGGCAACAAGAGTAAACTATGATATTTTAGCATATTTACCTGACGAGGTAGAAACAGTTCAAGGCGAAAACATATTACAAAATGAATTTAATATGGGTTCATATTCTATAATCGTAACAGAAAATATGAGTACAAAAGATATTCAAAAATTAGAGAATAAATTTAAAGAATTAGAAAATGTAGAAAAAGTAGTAAGTGTAGCAGACTTGCTTGGAGCAAATGTTCCAGTAGAAATGTTACCAGACGAAGTAAAAGACATTGCATATAAAGATGGGGACACAATGATTTTAGTTACATTTAAAGACGGAATTTCTTCAGATACAACTTTAAATACAATAGAAGAAATGAGAAAAGTCACAGATAAACAATGTAAAATAAGTGGAATGTCAGCATTAGTATTAGATACAAAATATATAGCTAATTCAGAAATTGTAACATATGTTATAATTGCAGTTATTTTATGTATGATTGTATTACAATTTGCATTAGATTCATATCTTGCACCAATATTTTTGTTAGCAAGTATAGGAATAGCAATTTTATATAATATGGGATCAAATATATTATTAGGAGAAATATCATATATAACAAAAGCAATTAGTGCTGTTTTACAATTAGGGGTAACAATGGATTTTGCAATATTCTTATACCACAGTTATAAAGCAGAAAAAGAAAATTATTCAAATAATGATGAAGCAATGGCACATGCAATATCAAAAACACTAGTATCTGTAATAGGAAGTTCTTTAACTACAATAGCAGGCTTTTTAGCATTATGCAGTATGAATTTAACATTAGGAAAAGATATAGGAATTGTAATGGCAAAAGGTGTTTTATTAGGAGTTATATCAGTAGTTACAGTATTACCAGCAATGCTTTTAATATTTGATAAATGGATAGAAAAAACAAAACATAAAGAGATACTTCCAAAATTTAAAAAATTGAGAGATTTTAATATTAAACATTATAAAGCAATTATTGTAGCATTTTTAATAATTGTACCATTTGCAGTATATGGATACTCAAATATTGAGGTTTACTATAATTTGAATAAAACATTACCAGATACTTTGCAAAGTATAGAGGCAACTAATACATTACAAGATAAATTCAATATGGTATCAACAGAAATAGCTTTAATAGATAAAGATATACCAAATTATAAAGTAAATGAAATGTTAAATAAAATAGACGATTTAGATGGTGTAGAATTTGCACTTGGATATTCAAAAATAACTGAAAGTGGAATACCAGAAGAGATAATACCAGAAGATATAAAATCTGTTTTCCAAACAGGAGAGTATCAATTAATTGTTATTAGTTCAGATTATGAATTGGCAACAGATGAACTAAATGAACAAGTTGATAAAATAAATTCTATTATAAAAGAATATGATGAAGATGCACTTCTTGCAGGAGAAGGACCATTAATGAAAGATTTGGTTGAAATTAGTGACCATGATTTTAATAGTGTAAATAGTGTATCAATTGCAGTTATATTTGTAATAATGATATTTGTTTTAAAATCAATATCATTACCTGTAATATTAATGATTGTAATAGAATTTGCAATATTCTTAAATATGGGAATATCAACATATACAAATACTACATTACCATTTATAGCATCAATCGTAATTGGAACAATTCAATTAGGAGCGACAATAGATTATGCAATATTGATAACAACAAAATATATCAATTTGAGAAAAGAAGGAAAAGACAAAAAAGAAGCGGTAAGGGAGGCATTAGGAACATCAATCAGCTCTATTATAGTAAGTGGATTATGTTTCTTTGGAGCAACATTTGGTGTAGGAATTTGCTCAAAAATTGGAATGATAGCTTCACTATGTACATTGATGGCAAGAGGCGCTATTATCAGTATGATTACAGTAATTATGATTTTGCCAGCATTTTTAATGTTATTTGATAAGCTAATATGCAAGACAACAGTTGGAATGAGAAAGGTAGGGGTTTAAAATGAATAATAAAATAATTTCAAAAGTGGTTTCTGGAACATTATTATTTTCAATGGTAGGATATACTTTACCAGTATTAGGATATACAAAAGATGAGACTGTATATTCAAAATTAGATGCTTCTGGAAAAAATTATGAGACAATAGTAAGTACTCACATTAAAAATACAGAAGATGAAGAAATAATTAGAGATTTATCAGATTTATTAAATGTAAAAAATACAAGTGGTGATGAAACATATACACAAAATGGTACAACATTTGAATGGAAAGCAAATAAAAATGATATATATTATCAAGGAAATACAGATAAAGAATTACCAATATCTTGTGAAGTAAAATACGAATTAGATGGTGAAGAAATTTCTGCAAATGATATAGCAGGAAAGAGCGGAAAAATAAAAATAACTTTACAATATAAAAATAAAGAAGAAAGAACAGTTAATATAAATGGTAAAAATATTAAAATGTATGTTCCATTTGTAGTTATGACAGGTACAATTATTCAAAATGAAAATGCTAAAAATGTAGAAGTATCAAGTGGAAAAGTAGTAGATGATGGAACTAAAACAATAGTAGTTGGTATGGCTATGCCAGGATTACAAGAGAGTTTAGGATTATCAGATGATGATATAAAAATTCCAAGTAATATAGAAATTACAATGGATGCAACAAACTTTAAAACTAATAGTATAATGTCATATATTACTCCAAAAGTATTAGAAGAAGATGACCTAAAAATATTAGATGATTTAGACGAAGTTTATAGTCAAGTAAATACATTACAAACATCAATGAATCAAATTCAAAATGGTGCGAATACTCTAAAAGATGGAACAACAGAAATAGAAGCAGGAGCAAACATATTAAAAGAAGGTGTAACAACTGCATATAATGGAGCACAAACAATATCATCAGAAGTTGCTAAATCAACAAAAAGTTTAAAAAATGATAAATCAGAAGCAATAGATGAAGCAACATTAAAAGCAATAAAACAACAAGCAGCTCAAAGTAGTAAATTAACAGAAGAGCAAAAAGCACAAATAACAGCACAAGCAAAAGCAAGTTCAGTATTAACAGAAGAACAAAAAGCACAAATAACAGTACAAGCAAAGGCAAGTTCAGTATTAACAGATGAAAAAAAAGCAAAAATAATAGCTGCAGCACAAGAAAGTTATCCAATAGAATTGACAGAAGCTGAAAAAGCATTAATAATAGGAACAGCAAAAAATGTAGCAGAACAAACAGCAGTAACAACAGCATTAAAGACTGCTCAAGATACAGCAACACAAACAGCAGTTACAACAGCATTAACAACAGCACAAAATATAGCAACACAAACAGCAGTAACAACAGCGTTAACAACAGCTCAAGAAACAGCAACATCAACTGCAATGCAAACATCGACAACAGTTGCAAAACAAGTTGGAAATCAAGCTAAAAAACAATTTACAAACCAAGTTATTTCACAAATGACAACATTAGGAAATGGGTTAAACCAATTAACATCAGGATTATCACAATTAAATGATGGAGCAAGCTCATTAGCTGATGGAACAACACAAGTAAATGATGGGGCTAATACATTAGCAGAAGGAATAAAAACTTTTAATGAAGAAGGAATTAAAAAAATCTGTAATTATATAAATGGAAATGTAAAAGATTTAACTACAAGAATTGATAAATTGACAGAGTTATCAAAAGAATATAACACATTTACAATGGTAGATGGAGAAGACAAAGGCGAAGTCAAATTTATTATGATTATAGACGCAGTTAAGAAAATTGAAGAAAATGATAATGCAAAACAAGAAGCTGTATTAAATGAAGAAGATAAATAGTTTAAAAACGACACTGAATAATAATATGAATTCAGTGTCGTTTATTTATATTTGAATTATAGTTTACAGTTAGTAGAAAAAAGTTATAAAAAATTGCATTGTTCGGTTGTAATTTGTTAAAATTTATTGTATAGTATTACTTATAGGAAATGAGAAAAGTAGATGTGCTCGTGTTGCCACTTACATACACAGTTTTACTGTGAGAATGGAGGTGGTGTCTATGGTAGAATTAACATTATTAGAAATAATTTATCTATTATTTTATAGCTTAATGGGCTTAGCTATCATAAATATTGCCTTAATTATAACTTTAGTTATTATTTTGAGCAAATAAAAAACGACACATTTGCTTTGCAGAGCGATGTGTCGTTTACCAATATTTATGTGGTAACCGCATTTCTGCGATTGTCATTTCCTATATTTATTATACTTATATTTTATATATTTGTCAAATTTTTTATGAAATTTTTGTTAAAGATTGTATAAAAATTTTTGTTAGATTGTTACTTATGAAGTTGCATTTTACTTGACAAAACGCTATTTAAAAGGTACAATATAATAGGATAAAAGGAGAGATTTATGCAAAGTAATAATAAAAAATTTTTAGATAATTTAGTATCAAGAACAAAAATATATTTAATTTTAATTTTTGCTCTATTATGTATAATAAGTTTACAAGACAAAAGATGGATAGTACCATGTATAGTTTTATTTGTATCTATAATTTTATATACATATTTTGCAAATAATAAAAGAAAAAGTGAAATATCAGAAACATTGCAAGATTTAACATTAACTGTTGATTCAGCAGCAAAAACAAGTTTAATAAATTCCCCATTTCCATTAATAATTTTAGAAACAGATGGAAATGTTGTATGGAAAAGTTCTAAATTCACTTCAGAATTTGCGAATATTGATATGGATGTACTTGTAAATGATTTAATTGTAGACTTAAAAGATGAAATTAAGAAAAAAGCAGAGGATACGGACAAATCTATTTTAAAACAAGTAAAAATGAATAATAGAACATATAGAATGGTTGGAAAATTCGTAAAATCAAAAAGATATAATAAATCAGATAAAAATGAATATATGGCAATTTTATACTTTATTGATGAAACAGAAAATTTAAAATTGCAAAATGAATATAATAATTCAAAATCATGTGTAGGAATTATCATGATAGATAATTATGAAGAAAATATGCAAATGCTTGAAAGTGAAGAAAAAGCTCAATATATTGCAGAAATTGATAAAGCAATTTATGAATGGGCAAACGAAACAAATGGAATCCTTATAAAATCAGATAGAGATAGATATATATACATTTTTGAACAAAGATATTTGGAAAAAATAAAAGAAGATAAATTTAGCATATTAGATAAAATAAAAGACTTAGATCCTAAACAAAAAGTACAATTTACATTAAGTATTGCAATTTCAAATGAAGGAAAAGTAGATAAAGATAAATTTAAATCTGCTCAAACAGCAATGGACATAGTACTAGGTAGAGGTGGAGATCAAGCTGTTATAAGACAAAATGAAATTTATAAATTTTTTGGTGGAAGAGCACAAGAAGTAGAAAAAAGAACAAAGGTAAAAGCCAGAGTAGTTGCCCATGCGCTAGAAAACTTAATTAAAGAATCAAATAAAGTAATGATTATGGGACATGCAAATCCTGATATAGACGCAATGGGTTCAAGTATAGGAATTTATAGATTAGCAAGAAGTTTAGAAAAAAATGCGTATATAATAACAAGTAATACACCAACATTACAAAGTTTTAAAGAAAGTTTATTAGAAGAACCAGAATATGAAGATGTTTTAATAAGTAAAGAAGTTGCAGAAGAGAATATTGATGAAGATACTTTATTAGTAATAGTTGATACTCATAAAATAAACTATGTTGAATCACAAGAAGTATTAAATAAGGCTAAGAAGATAGTTATAATAGATCACCATAGAAGAAGTGCTGATTATATTGAAAATGCAACATTAACATTTCAAGAAGTATATGCGTCATCAGCAGCTGAACTTGTAACAGAATTATTGCAATATGCAGAAGTAAATGTTGAACTTAAAAAAATAGAGGCAGAGAGCTTATATGCAGGAATTATGATGGATACAAAAAGCTTTACATTTAAGACAGGTGTTAGAACATTTGAAGCAGCAGCATATTTGCGTAAATGTGGAGTAGATATAATTCGTGTTAAAAAATGGTTCCAGAGCGATTTAGAATCTTTTAATAAAATTGCTGATATTGTTAAAAAAGCAGAAATAGTAAATGATACTATTGCAATAGCTATTTGTGATAATGCAAACCCAAAAGATGTTGGATTATTATGTGCAAAAGCAGCAGATGAACTTTTGACAATTAGTGATGTTACTGCATCATTTGTCTTAGGAGATGTGGGAAATAAAATAACAATTAGTGGTCGTTCTATAGGAGATATAAATGTACAAGTTATATTAGAAAAACTTGGTGGTGGTGGACATATAACTCTTGCAGGAGCCCAAGTTGAAGGAATGACGATGGAAGAAGTAAAACAAGAATTAATTATTCGTATTAATGAATATTTTACAGAAATAGAAAATTAGGGGATATTTGGTAGGAAGTTTAATGTTTTATTGAAATTTTATACAATAATGAATTTTTTTAAATATTTGACATAAACTAAAACTGATGTTATAATAACATTAGCTAGCAAATCGAATGAACTCATAAAGGTTTGCACGAGATATGTGTCCGCATATCTCTTTTTTTTGTTCAAAATAAAGAAAAGGCAGGTGTCCGCCTGCCCCAAAGACTAGTCTTTGCTGGTGTCTTGGCTATCATCATTGTTGTTACTTAGTAGTAACAGAATGATTAATCGCCAGATTAAATCGAATGAACTCACTTTAGCTGCACCTCCTTCCTCAAAGATTTCCTTTGGAAAAGGATGAAATAATTATACTTTGAATTTATTAAAAACACAATGTTTTTTCGAAATCTTAAAAAATTCATTTTTACAAGTTATTTTTTATTGAAAAAAATGCAAAAATAGTGTAAACTATACATATAAATATGAGGATAATCAAACAATAGTAAATTGAAGCGAAAGGTTGTGAAATTTATGAAAGTAATATTAAAAGCAGATATAAAAGGTGTAGGAAAGAAAGACCAAGTAATAAATGCATCAGATGGATATGCAAGAAATTTTTTATTTCCTAAAAATTTAGCAGTAGAAGCTAATGCAGAAAATATGGGAAAATTAAAGGCAAAGCAAGACTCAAATGCATTTAAAAAATCACAAGAAAAAGAAGATGCAATGAATATTTCAGAAAAATTATCAAAAATAATTTTAAAAATAAAAGTAAAAGCAGGTGGAAATGGAAAAATATTTGGTGGAGTTTCAACAAAAGAAATTGCTGAAAACTTAGAAAAGCAATACCAAATTAAAGTTGACAAAAAGAAAATCATTTTAGATGAGGCTATTAAAAATTTAGGGATGTTTGATATTGAAATAAAGCTATTTGAAGGTGTAGTTGGAAAAGTAAAAGTAAATGTTATTTCAGAATAAAAAACTATACTGCACAGAAAATTTATTTTCTAAATTTTTTGTCAGAATGTCTAAATTAGGATTGAAAGGGATGTAGTAAAAATGGACTTAGGAAAAGTACCACCACATGACATAGAAGCTGAACAAGCAGTTATAGGAAGTATGTTAACAGATAAAGAAGCAGTTACAACTAGTATAGAAATATTAAAAGAAGATGATTTTTATAGAGAAGATAATAGAATTATATATACAGCAATGTTGAATCTTTATAATAGGGCTGAACCAATAGACTTAATTACAGTAAAATCAGAATTGGAGTCAATGGGAAAATTTGAACAAGTTGGTGGTTTTGAATATTTAGCAGAACTACCAGAAAAAGTTCCAACAACGGCCAATGCTGAAAAATATATGAAGATAGTAGAAGAAAAATCAGCTTTAAGAAATTTAATAAAAACAGCAAATGAAATTATAGATTTAGGCTATGACCCAACAGAAGATGTTGAAGATATAATGGAAGGTGCAGAAAAAAAGATTTTTAATTTAATGCAAAATAAAAATCAAAAAGGGTATGTACCAATCAAAGATATTTTAGTTGATAGTTTTACTCAATTAGAAGAATTATATAATAGAAAACAACATATAACGGGTGTGCCAACAGGATTTGCAGATTTGGATTATAGAACGGCAGGTTTACATGGTTCTGAACTAATACTTATAGCTGCAAGACCTGCAATGGGAAAATCAGCATTTGCTTTAAATATTGCAACAAATGCAGCATTAAGAGGAAATACACCAGTTGCTATATTCAGTTTAGAGATGTCAAAAGAACAAATGGTAAACAGAATTTTATGTAGTGAAGCAATGGTAGATAGTAACAAGGTTAGAACAGGAAAACTAGAAGATGAAGATTGGGGAAAACTTGCAGGTGCAATAGGACCATTATCAGAAACAGGCATTTATATAGATGATACACCTGGTATTTCTGTTATGGAAATAAGAGCTAAATGTAGAAAATTAAAATTAGAAAAAAATATTGGATTAGTTGTAATTGACTATTTGCAATTAGTACAAGGAAGTAATAAAAGAAATAGTAGCCGTGAACAGGAAATTTCAGAAATTAGTAGGTCTTTAAAAATATTAGCAAAAGAGCTAAGTGTTCCAGTAATAGCACTATCACAATTATCAAGAGCTGTTGAACAAAGACCAGACCACAGGCCAATGCTTTCAGATTTGCGTGAATCTGGAGCAATAGAACAAGATGCTGATATTGTTATGTTTTTATATCGTGATGATTATTATAATGAAGATAGTGAGAAGAAAAATATAGCAGAAGTAATTATAGCAAAACATAGAGGTGGTTCGACAGGAACAGTAGATTTAGGATGGCTTGGAAGTTACACAAAATTTGTTAATCTTGAAAAAAGATATGACCCATAGGGACGGTTCTTATGGGTCATTTTTGTCCCACAGGGACAGATGATATAATGTTTTATTAAAGAAAATTATATATAGTTAGATAAAGAATTAAAAAAGAGCTTTGGTTGTGCAAAAATTTTAGATTTGTGTTTTAAAAAGGAATGAGGTTAAAAATGAAAAGAGAAATGTATCCAAAAGATGTAATATTTTTAAATAATATTACAAACACAATAAAAAAATATAATTTAATTAATGATGGAGATAAACTGGTTTTAGGAGTTTCAGGTGGTCCAGATTCTATTTGTATGCTTGATGTATTAAATAGAATAAAAAATGATAATAACGTAAATATAAAATTTGATATGGTTGTAGCACATGTTAATCATATGATTAGAGCAGAAGCAGGAGAAGATGAAAAATTTGTTAAAGATTTTTGTGAAAAAATTGGGGTTCCTTTTTATTCAAAAAGTATAGATGTTCAAAAAATTGCTAATAATAATAAAATAGGAACAGAAGAAGCGGGTAGAAATGCAAGATATGAATTTTTTGATGAAATATTAAAATTAACAAATGCAAATAAGGTTGCCATTGCTCATAATAAAAACGACAAAGCAGAAACAATTTTAATGAACGCTTTAAGAGGTAGCGGAATAGCAGGTTTAAGGGGAATTGAACCAATAAAAGATGGCAAATATATTAGACCATTAATTGAATGTGAAAGAATTGAAATAGAAGAATATTGTAAACAGAGAGAAATAGAGCCAAGAATAGATAGAACAAATTTTGAAAATGTATATACACGAAATAAAATTAGAAATATAGTCATTCCTTTTATAAAGCAAGAGTTTAATCCAAATATAGTTGAAACATTAAATAGACTAGCTGAACTTATAAAAGAAGATGACGAATATATTAATAAAATTGTAAGACAAAAATATTTGGACATGCTAGTTAAAGAAGAAGAAAAACAAATAATACTTGATTTAAAGAAATTTAACAAAGAAGAAAAAGTAATAAAATCAAGAGTTTTATTATATACTATAATAAAGCTTTTTGACTCTACTAAAGGAATTGAAAAAATACATATAGAAGATATTATAAAATTATGTGAAAATAATATAGGAAACAAATATTTAACTCCGAATAAGAATACGAAAATTTTATTAAAAAATCATCAAATTTATATTATTAAACAAAGTTAAGTATCCGTAATGGTTTGGAATAGATGGTTTTTTTGTCATAAAAAAGTAATAAAAAAACTATTGAAAAAGCAAAGATGATATGTTATAAAACTAAATATCAACAAAGGGGAAAAAAGAGGAGGAGATATTTTGAAAAACGGAATTAAAACATTAGCAATGTGGTTAATTATAGGAGTTATTTTTATTGTTGTATTATCATCAGTAATGACAAATACAAGTACAAAATTAAAATATTCTGAATTAATTACAAAAATAAATGAGGGAAAAGTAGAATCAATTGTTATTAATTCAAATGGAGATTCTGCTACAGTTGAACTTTCAGATGATAAAATAAAAAAACAAGTTAATATTCCAAATATGGAAAGTTTTATGAATTATACAGAAGATTTTATAAAAAATGGATCATTTACATTAGAAGAAAATTCTGAATCTGTATTTTCTATTATTTTAAGTTTATTAACACCATTTGGAATTCTAATTATATTCTTTATTTTCTGGTTCTTTATGATGGGTGGAGCCGCAAATGGACAAAATGGTGGAAAAACAATGTCATTTGGAAAAAGTAAAGCTAGAATGATGACACCAGCAGATAGAAATAAAATTACATTTGATGATGTAGCAGGTGTTGATGAAGAAAAAGAAGAGTTACAAGAAATTGTACAATTTTTAAAAAATCCAAAAAAATTTACAGATATGGGCGCTAGAATACCAAAAGGAGTATTATTAGTTGGTCAACCAGGAACAGGTAAAACACTATTAGCAAAGGCAGTAGCTGGAGAAGCAGGAGTACCATTCTTTATAATAAGTGGTTCTGACTTTGTAGAAATGTTTGTTGGTGTTGGAGCTTCAAGAGTAAGAGATTTATTTGAACAAGCTAAGAAAAATGCACCATGTATAATATTTATAGATGAAATTGATGCTGTTGGACGTCAAAGAGGAGCAGGCTTAGGTGGAGGACATGATGAAAGAGAACAAACACTAAATCAATTGTTAGTTGAAATGGACGGATTTTCAGATAATGAAGGTGTTATAGTACTTGCAGCTACAAATAGACCAGACGTATTAGATAAAGCATTATTAAGAGCTGGAAGATTTGATAGACAAATAGTAGTTGGAGCACCAGATGTAAAAGCTAGAGAACAAATATTAGAAGTTCATGCTAAAAAGAAAAGACTTGCTGATGATGTAGATTTAAAAGTAATAGCAAAAAATACATCAGGATTTGCAGGAGCTGACTTAGAAAATGTACTAAATGAGGCAGCATTATTAGCAGCAAGAAGAAATTTGAATGAAATTGGAATGAAAGAAATAGAAGATGCTATGGTAAAAGTTACTATGGGACCTGAAAAGAAAACAAGAGTAAGAAGCGAAAAAGAAAATAGATTAGTGTCTTACCATGAAGCAGGTCATGCTGTTGTAAGTCATTATTTAGAAACGCAAGACCCTGTACATCAAATTTCAATTGTGCCAAGAGGAATGGCTGGAGGATATACAATGTATCGTCCAACTGAAGATAAAAACTTTATGTCTAAAACTGAAATGGAAGAGAATATTGTATCATTACTTGGTGGTAGAGTTGCAGAAGCATTGATTTTAAATGATATTTCAACAGGTGCAAGTAATGATATAGAAAGAGCTACAAAAATTGCTAGAAGTATGGTTACAAAATACGGAATGAGTGAAAGAGTAGGAGCATTAATGTTAGGTTCTGATCAAAGTGAAGTATTTTTAGGAAGAGATTTAGCTCAAGCTAGAGAATATTCTGAAGAAACAGCTGGAATAATTGATGAAGAAGTTAAGAAAATTATTGATACAGCTTATAATAGAGCAAAACAAATATTAACAGATCATGTTGATAAATTACATGCCGTTGCAGGAATATTACTTGAAAAAGAAAAAATTGAAGCAGATGAATTTGAAACAATATTTGCTGATAAAGATTAAATTTGATAAAAAACTTAGAAGATTTAAACTCTTTTAAGTTTTTTTGTTGCTGTCTAATAAATAAAACAATTTATATATGATAATTGTATTGATGGAATTGTATTTAATAATTAAAATGGCGTGAAACTATTGACAATATCTATCAAATTAATGTATAATGTGTAACGTATAGGGAAGGCTTGAAAAATTTAAAAAATTCAACCTATGAAAAATTTACCCACATACAGTTTCGTATGACCGGAAGGAGGGGAATATAAATGTCAGAAATCAAAGTTAATAATGGAAATATAGAAGATGCCTTAAAAAGGTTTAAAAGACAATGTGCTCGTAATGGAGTTTTACAAGAAGTTCGTAAAAGAGAACACTACGAAAAACCAAGTGTAAAAAGAAAGAAAAAATCAGAGGCAGCAAGAAAAAGAAAATTTTAATTAAAAAATTACTTAAAAATAGAAGTTCAAAGACAAACAAGAGACATGAAGATATAAAAATAATCATGTATTTTGCCCTTATTGAACTTCTTTTAATTTATGTATTATTAGACAGAAATAGGTTAAAATATAGATAATAAATACAACTAAAAAAATTTGAAAGGATGATTTTTATTGAAATATAGAGAAAGTATAATAAAAAAAGGAATTAAACTTCATATAATAAATACAGAAAAATTTAAAACAAATTTAATTTCTATTATGATAACAACAAAGTTGCAAAGAGAAGATGTTACTAAAAATGCATTAATTCCAGCAGTATTAAAAAGAGGAACAGCAAATATGACAACACAGGAAGAGATAAATAAAAAATTAGAAGAAATGTATGGAGCAAGCTTTGACTGTGGAATTGATAAAACTGGGGATAACCAAGTATTAAAATTTTATTTAGAAACAATAAATGATGAATTTGCTTTTAATAAAAATGAAAAATTATTACAACAAGCAATTGAAAAATTATTTGAAATTATTTTTAATCCTTATTTAGAAAATGGATATTTTAAAGAAGAATATGTGAAACAAGAAAAAGAAAATTTAAAGCAAATAATTCAAGGTAAAATAGACAGTAAAGCAAGATATGCTTTAGATAGATGTATTGAAGAAATGTATAAGGATGAACCATTTGGAATTTATAAATATGGTTATACAGAAGATTTGGAAAAAATAGATGCAAAGAATCTTTTTGAACAATATCAAAAACTAATTAATGAATCTAAAATTGATATCTTTGTATCGGGAATTTTGTATGAAAATATAGAAGAAATTGTAAAAGAAAATGAAAATATTCAGAAGTTAGTTGAAAGAGAAGCTAATTATGTAGTACCAGAAATTAAAGAAAAAGAATCTGTACAAGAAAAAGAAATAACAGAATCTATGGATGTAACACAAGGCAAAGTTATTATAGGATTAGATGTAAATATAAATGATGATAGTAAAAGGTATGCAACAATGCTTTATAATAGTTTGCTAGGAGGTAGTGCAAATTCTAAATTATTTCAAAATGTTAGAGAAAAGGCAAGTCTAGCATATACAGCTAGTTCTAGTTATATGAGGTTTAAAAACAACATTTTTATTAATTGTGGGATTGAAATAAATAATTATGATAAAGCTTTAAAGATAATAAGAGAACAAATTGATAGTATGAAAAAGGGTGATTTTACAGAAGATGAAATTCAAAATGCTAAAAAAGGAATTATTGCGTCAATAAAAGCAATTGATGATGAACAAGATACAGAGATTACTTATTATTTTGGGCAAGAAATGTCAAAAAATGAAGTTGATTTAGATACTTATATGAAGAATATTGAACAAATTAAGAAAAGTGATATACAAGAAATTGCAAATAAAGTTACTGTTAATACAATTTATTTTTTAAAGAATTAATAATTGTAAAAAAATTTAGAAATTCTTAGATGTTTTTCATGAATTAAAGAATTTAGATATATATAATAGTAATTTTAAATTTAGAGGAGGAAGGATTTAATAATGCAAATTATTGAAAATTCAAAAGTAAAGGAAAAATTATATATAGAAAAACTAAAAAATGGTTTAACTGTAATGATTATACCTAAAAAAGGAATCCAAAAAAAATACATTATATGGGGAACTAACTATGGTTCAAATGATAATCGTTTTATAGTGCCAGGCGAAAATGAAATAACAGAAGTTCCAAAAGGAGTTGCTCATTTTTTAGAACACAAAATGTTTGAACAAGAAAATGGAAGAAATAGTTTAGATGTTTTAACAGATATAGGAGTTAGTGCAAATGCATATACAACAAATGACCATACAGCATATTTATATGAAGCTACAGATAATTTTTATGAGGCTTTAGATGAATTTATGGATTATGTACAGCATCCATATTTTACCGATGAAAATGTAGAAAAAGAAAAAGGAATTATAGGACAAGAGATTATGATGTATGATGATTATCCACAATGGAAAGTGTATCTAAATGCATTAGAATGTATGTATTATAATAATCCAGTAAAACTTGATATTACAGGAACTATAGAAACAATTAGTCATATAGACAAAGATATTTTATATAAATGTTATAAAACTTTTTATAATCCTTCAAATATGGCAATGGTAGTTGCAGGGGATTTTGAACCTGAAAAATTATTGGAAGAGATTAAAAAAAGATTAGTTAATAATAAATCTAATGGTGAGATAAAAAGAATATTTGATGAAGAGCCACAAGAAATTGTAAAATCATATGTTGAACAAAATATGGAAGTGAGCATGCCATTATTTACAATTGGAATAAAAGATACTCCAGCAGAAGAGAAAGAAAGAGTTAGAAAAAACATAGCAATTGAAATTTTATTAAATATGATTATTGGTGCAAGTTCAGATTTATTTAAAGAATTATATAACAAAGGAAATTGTTATTGGAGTCCAAGTATTGAATATGATTTTAATAAAAATTATGCACATATATTATTAACAGGTCAATCAAATAATCCACAGGAATTGTTTGAAATGTTTAAACAACAAGTGAAATACAGTATTGAAAATGGATTAAATGAAGAGGATGTAGAAAGAACTAAAAAAATGATTTATGGAGAATATATAAAAGAATATGATGATGTTGTAGATATTTCAAGAATGTTTTTATCAGACTATTTTAAAGGAATAAATAGTTTTGATTATTTAGAAAATGTAGAAATAGTAAATTTGGAATATTTAAATCAAATTTTGAAAGATGTCTTTCAAGAGAGAAAAATGATATTATCTGTTGTAAAAAATTAAGAAAAGCTATTGTTGAAAATACAGGATAAAATTTGTAAAAAGTTTTATGCTGTATTTTTGTGATTAGTTGTGTCGAAAAATGGAGTATTGGGTCGTACGAAAGTTGATTAAAAGTGTTGAAAATACTTGACTTGAGGAGCTTGATGTGGTAATTTATAAATATAGGTTGGAGAAAAAAAGAAAAGGAGAGATTGATATGTTAAATGATGAAATTTGTATTTTAAGAGATAAATTAAATAAAAGCATAGAAAATGGCGAAGATTATTCTATTATATATCAACTAAGCATAGAATTAGATGAACTAATAGCTAAATATTATAGAAGAAAGCAAAAGGCTGAAGCATAACATATCAATTTGATAATATAATTTTATTGTAATATATAGAAGAGCTCTGAAAAAATAACAGGGCTTTTTTTGCTATATATTTTCTTATTGAACAGTAACCTTTTTGATGTGTTTTTTCTTGAAAAAATATTTATTATATAGTATAATAGTAAGCTAAGTAAAGGAGAAAACTATGTTAGTCAATCAAGAAATTATAGATGAATTATGCAAAAGTGCAGGGACAAAAAAAAGAGAAAAAGCAATAAGATATAAAAATCAAAAAAAAATCACTTTAACAAAAGTAATTTATGATAATGAATCAAATTTTGAATTAAAAGCAAAAGTAAAAGGAAATTATGATGATTATGAGACATATATTGCTGTAAAGAATGGTGAACTAGAAGATATATCATGTACATGTCCGGATTATCATAATTATTTTGGAGTATGTAAACATAGTTTAGCAACAGTTTTGTATTTTGCAGATTCTAAGTCAATCAATTTGACAAATCAAGAAAATAAACAAAGTATGCTAAAAGCAAGTAATAAAAACAAAAAATATAATAATTTTACACAAATAATAAATACAATTTATAATGAAGAACTAGAGCAAATTGACTCAAATGTTGATGATACAGAAATTAAAGACAAAGGAACTATAAAAATACAACCAAGTTTGATTTATGATAAATTCAATAAAAGAATGAAAATAGAATTCAAGATAGGAAATAAAAGAATGTACAAATTAAAGAATTTATCTGAGTTCTATAAAAATATGATGAATAAAGATTTAGTTAGATATGGGGATAAATTAAAATTTGTTCATACTAAAGAAATGTTTGAAGAAGAAAGTCAAGAGTTATTAGAATTTATAATAAAATATTCAGAAATAATTTATTATACTAATTCAAATGCCAATAGTAGTTATCAATATTATGGAAAAGCATTGAATGAGAGTTATATTGTTTTAAGTAATACTGGCTTAGATGAAATATTTGAGATTTTAAATGGAAAAAATGTAGAATTTAAAAATGAATATTCAAATTTAATGATAAATTTTTCAGAGCAAAAACCAAATTTGGATTTTAGTTTAGAAAAAATAAATGATGATGAATATAGAATTAGTGCAGATTTTGATATTTATGAAGTAACAATTTTTAGAGGAAATAAATATAAATATATTTTACAAGACAATAAACTATATAGATGTAGCAAAGAATTTGAACAAACAAATTTGAAATTGTTAAATTTATTTAAAGAACATTATTTATCAGAAATTACATTTGGAAAAGATGAATTAGGGGATTTATTTTCAATATTATTACCAAAGGTTAAAGAGGCTATAAAAATAGATGACAATATTTATGATGAAATAAAAAAATATAAACCAGAGAAATTCCATGTAAAGGTATTTTTAGATTTTGATAAAAATGATTATTTAATAGCAGATGTAAGATTCTGTTATGGAGAAAATGAATTTAATCCATTAAATCAAAAAGAAGAAAAAGATTTTAAAAGTACTCGAAACATGATAGAGGAAACTCAAGCATTAAATCTTTTCAGAAAGACAGGATTTATGTTTGATACTCAAAATTTAAGATTTATATTACCTGATAATGATAGAATATATGAATTTTTAACAAATGATATTTCAGTTTATATGAAAAAATTTGAAGTACTTGTTACAGAAAATTTTAAAACTAAGGAAATTACTAAACCTAAAATAGGAAATTTGGGAGTAAGATTAGAAAACAATTTATTAGCTATAGATTTATCTAATATAAATATAGATTCAGATGAGTTACAAGAAGTCATGGAAAAATATAAGTTAAAGAAAAAATATTATAGGCTAAAAGATGGAAGTTTTTTAGATTTACAAGATAATGAAGATATAGCATTTTTAGATGAGTTAGTAACAGGTATGGATATTGATTATAAAGAACTTGAAAATGGAAGTATTAAATTACCAGTTAGTAGAACATTATATTTGAATGAGTTACTAAAAAAATTGAAGGGGACGGAAGTTAACAAAGATAGAGAATATAAAGAGATTGTAAATGTATTAGACAAAGATTCTATAGATAGTGATATAGAAATTCCTAAAAATATAGATGTTAAATTAAGAGCATATCAAAAAATAGGTTTTAAATGGTTAAAAACATTAGATTTATATAAATTTGGTGGTATACTTGCAGATGATATGGGGTTGGGAAAAACGATACAAATTATTACTTTACTTGAAAGTATAAAAGAAAATGAGGAAAATAGAACAAGTATTGTTGTTTCTCCAAGTTCTTTAGCATTTAACTGGAAAAATGAAATAGAAAAATTTGCACCAAATTTAAAAGTATGTGTAATTAGAGGAAATTCGGTTGAAAGAAAAAAGCAAATTAATCAATTAGAAAAATATGATTTAATTATTACATCATATGATTTACTAAAAAGGGATATAGAAATATATCAAGAAAAAAATTATATATTCCGTTTTGTGATTGCTGATGAGGCACAATATTTGAAGAATAATAATACTCAAAATGCAAAAGCTATCAAGAAAATAGATGCTATTACAAGATTTGCTTTAACAGGTACACCAATAGAAAATTCTCTTGCAGAATTATGGTCTATATTTGATTTTATTATGCCGGGATATTTATTTACATATAAAAGATTTAAAGAAGAATATGAAACACCAATAGTAAAAGAAGATGACAAAGATATTATGGGACAATTAAAAATGTTAATAGAACCTTTTGTATTAAGAAGAACAAAAAAAGAAGTATTAACAGAGTTACCAGAAAAAACAGTTACAGTATTGTATAATGAAATGGAAGAAGAACAAAGAAAAATATATTTGTCATATTTATTACAGGCAAAACAAGAGTTACAAGCTGAATTTGATAATAAAGGATTTGAAAAAAGCCAAATTAAAATTTTAGCAGCATTAACAAGGCTTAGACAAATTTGTTGCCATCCAGGATTATTTATAGATGATTATAATGAGGAGAGTAGTAAATTAGAACAGTGTATGGAAATTATTGAAGATGGAATTTCAGCAAGACATAAGATATTATTGTTCTCTAGTTATACATCAATGTTTCCTATGATTGAACAAAAACTAAAAGAAAAAGGAATTGAATATTTTAAATTAATTGGTTCAACTAAAGTTGATGAAAGAATAGATTTAGTTGATGAATTTAATCAAAATGAAAATATAAAGGTATTTCTAATTTCTTTAAAAGCAGGAGGAACAGGATTAAATTTAATTGGTGCTGATATGGTTATTCATTATGATCCATGGTGGAATTTGTCTGCAGAAAATCAGGCTACAGACAGAGCTTATAGAATTGGACAAAAAAATAATGTTCAAGTATATAAGTTGATTACAAAGGATTCTATAGAAGAAAAAATTTATGAATTGCAACAGAGAAAGGCAGAACTTACTGATAAAGTACTTAGTACACAAGCAACATTTATTAATAAATTGTCAAAAGAAGATATAATGAAACTTTTTAGTTGATTTATGATGTAAGAAATAATTTTGTTTTAATTAATAAATAAAAGGAGTGTTTATAATGGGAAGTTGGTTAGACAAATTAGAGGGGAGACAGGAGGAATTGGAGGAAGAAAAATTAAATAATCAATTACAAGAATTAATTGATTTAGTAGATACTAGTGCTGTTTTTGACGAAGATAAAATGATGCAAGTATTTGAAGAAATTGTGAAAATTTATATTCAGTTAGATAGAAATAACTGTGAATATGATAAAAAAGATGCTATTTTTAGAAAAAAGAGATTAGCTGAAATGCGTTATAAAAAATTAAAAAGAGATTCATATAATTCAAAAGAATCACAATCATGGAATGAATTTGAAGATGAAGAGAAGATTGAGAATGTAGAAGAGCAAGAGAGATAAAGCTTTTTAGGTTGAAAAAGAAAGAGGTTATTTATGAAAGATTATATTACAGTTATTGGTGGAGGATTAGCTGGAACAGAAGCGGCTTATCAAATAGCTAAAAGAGGAATTAAAGTACGTTTATATGAAATGAAACCAGTAAAATTCACAGAAGCACATTCAAATAATGATTTAGCCGAAATTGTTTGTAGCAATTCTTTTAAATCAAATTTAATTACTAATGCATGTGGATTATTAAAAGAAGAATTAAGAAAATTAGATTCTTTATTAATAAAAGTAGCAGATAAAACACAAGTACCAGCTGGTCAAGCACTTGCTGTAGATAGAGAAAAATTTGCTAGATTAGTTACTGAAGAAATAGAAAAAAATCCTTTGATAGAAATCATCCATGAAGAGGTTGAAAATTTGAGTGATGAGAAAAAAATAAATGCAAATGATGGCATTGTAATTATTGCGACAGGTCCATTGACTTCAGAAAAATTATCAAAAGAAATTTCAAAGATTACAGGAGAAGACAAATTATATTTTTATGATGCTGCTGCTCCAATTGTGTCAAAGGACAGTATTAATTTTTCAATTGCCTTTTATGGAAATAGATATGAACAAGAAAAGAAAAAAGAAGAAAGTCTAGAAGAATGGAAGAAAAGAATTGAAAATCAAAATATGCAAGAGAAAAGCTATATTAACTTACCAATGAACCAAGAAGAATATGAAAATTTTTGCAATGAGTTGGTACAAGCTGAAGTTGTTACATTACATGAATTTGAAAAAAGAGAAATATTTGAAGGCTGTATGCCAGTAGAAGTGATGGCAAAAAGAGGATTAGATACATTGAGATTTGGACCTTTAAAGCCAGTTGGATTTGATGATCCACGAACAGGAAAAAGACCATATGCAGTTGTTCAATTAAGACAAGATAATGAAGAGGGAACAATTTATAATATAGTTGGTTTTCAAACTAATTTAAAATTTGGAGAACAAAAAAGAGTATTTTCAATGATACCAGGACTTGAAAACGCGGAATTTGTAAAATATGGAGTAATGCATAGAAATACATATATAAATTCTACAAAATTATTAGATGAAACATATCAATTAAAAAGCAATAATAATATTTATTTTGCTGGTCAAATTACAGGTGTAGAAGGTTATGTAGAATCTATTTCATCTGGAATGGTTGCTGCATTAAATGCTGTAAAACAATTTGAAAAGATGTCAGGAAAAATATCAAAAAAAATGGATAGTGATATTGAAGAAAAAAATTTGAAAAATGATAAAATTGTTTTTTCTAATTATACAATGATAGGTGCATTGGCAAAATATATTTCAACAGAAAATTATAAATTTCAACCGATGAATGCTAATTTTGGAATTTTGCCGGAATTAGAAGGCAAAAAAATAAAAGATAAAAAATTGAGATATGAAGCGTTAGCACAAAGGAGCCTAGCAAAATTCTAGTAATGTTACTAAAATATTACAGTATTGTTAAATTTTGAGGAATTTACATAATACTATTGAAGTTTTGTTGAATTATTGGTATAATTGTAGTTAGTGAGATATTATATAAAGTATAAAGGAGATAAAATATGTATAATGTAGGTTTTTTGAAAGATATTAGGAAAAATATGGAGACACTTCTAGAAAGGAAAGAAAGTTATATTAAAACAAAGAATAACATATTAAAAGTCCAAAATGAAATAATAAAATTAAAAGAAGAAGCAAATAAGATTCAGGATAAAAATAGCGAAGAGTATATAAAAATAAAAGATGAAATTAATCAATTAGCACAAAATCACAAAAATTTATATGAAGTTCTAGAAATGGAA
>FR884526.1:0-8191 GCA_000435535.1 Clostridium sp. CAG:575
ATGACTTGTGACAAAAAATTATTTAATTTTAAAACAACACAAGATTTAGAAAATATTACAACAGGAATTGGTCAAGAAAGAGGAATTAAAGCATTAGAATTTGGACTTCAAGTAGATGTAAAAGGTTATAATCTTTACCTTGAAGGACCTTCTGGTGTTGGAAAAACAATGTACACAAAAAATTACTTAAATAAAATATCAAAAAAGCAAAAAGTTCCTACTGACTGGTGCTATATTTACAACTTTGATAATCCAAATGAACCTATTGCCGTTTCTTTGCCAGCAGGTCAAGGAAAAGTTTTCAAAGATGCAATGGATGGATTTATTTTAGAAGTAAAAAAAGATATCAAAAAAACATTTAATGCTGATGATTTTGAAAAAGAAAAAGCTCTTATTAAACAAGAATTTGAGCAAAAGCGTTCTGCACTTATGGATAAACTTAACGAAGATGCTTCTAAACATAACTTCCAAGTTAAAGCCTCTCAAAACGGTATTTACATGATGCCAGTTGTTGAGGGTAAAGCAATTGACGAAGAAGAATTTGATAAATTAGATAATTCTATCAAACAACTATATGAAGAAAAATCTGTTATTGTTCAAGAACAAATTATGCATGCAATTGAGCAATTAAAAACAATAGAAAGAGAATCTGATAAAAAAGTATCTGAATGGCAATCAAATATTGCATTGTTAACAATTAATGTACACATCAATTATTTAAAATCTCAATTTAAACGTAACAAAAAAATAACAAAATTCTTAAATGATGTAAAACAAGATGTACTAAAAAACGTATCTTTCTTCTTAGAAGAAAAAACAGAAAAAGAACAGCAACAACCTATTAATCCAGCAACTAAGAAACCAGACCCTTCTTTAAATTACAGAGTTAATCTTTTTATTGATAATTCTAACTTAGAAGGCGCTCCTGTAATAATGGATTCAAACTATTCTTATCATAATATTTTTGGCTCTTTGGAATACGAAAATTACTATGGTTCTTTAAAAACAGACCATACTATGTTAAAAGCTGGTCTTTTGCAAAAAGCAAATGGTGGTTATATTATTTTCCAAGCTAAAGATTTGTTACAAAATAATATGTGCTACGAAGCACTAAAAAAAGCTCTTAGGGTTAAAGAAATTAGTATTGAAAATACTGCAGACCAAAGGTCTTCTATGGTAATGGTTTCTTTAAAACCTGAACCAATTCCTTTAGATTTAAAAGTAATTATGATTGGAAATAGCAGTATCTACCAAACACTGCTTGCTATGGATTCTGATTTTAGAAAATTATTTAAAGTTAAAGTAGAATTTGAAGATGATGCGCCTATAACAAAAGAAAATGTTAATAAATTAGCAGCAATAATTCATGGCTTTTGTGAACATGAAGAATTACCTGAATTAGATCAAGGTGCAATGGCTAAAATTGTAGAATATTCTTCAAAACTTGCTGGTAGCCATAGAAAATTATCAACTAGATTTGATGACTTAATTCAAGTTGCTGCTGAAGCTGCTACTTGGGCAAAAATTTCAAAATCTAAAATTGTTACAGAAGATTTTGTTGCAAAAGCTTTAGCCGAAAGAATTGAGCGTGTAAAAAAATTCGATTCAAAATATTTAGAAATGATTAGAGATAACTCTATTTTGATTAATACAAAAGGTTTTGAAGTTGGTACTTTAAATGGTCTTACAGTTTTAACAATTGGAGATTATACATTTGGAAAACCTGCTAAAATAACTGTTAATACTTATACTGGTAAAAATGGAATTATTAATATCGAAAGAGAAGTTGAACTTTCTGGTTCTTCTCACTCAAAGGGTGTATTAATTTTAACTGGTTATTTAGGTGAAATGTTTGCACAGGATATTCCTCTTTCTTTAACAGCTAGTATTTGCTTTGAACAATTATATAATGGTGTTGATGGTGATAGTGCTTCTAGTACAGAGCTATATGGTTTACTTTCTAGCTTGTCTGGAATCCCTATAAACCAAGCTATTGCTGTTACTGGTTCTGTTAATCAAAAAGGTCAAATACAGCCAATCGGTGGTGTTAATGATAAGATTGAGGGGTATTTTCAAATTTGTAAAATGCGTGGTTTAGATGGTTCTCACGGTGTTATGATACCAGTTCAAAATGTTGATAATCTACAACTTTCTGACGAAATTGTTGATGCTGTAAAAAATGGTTTATTCCATATTTATTCTATTTCTACTATTGAAGAAGGAATTGAGGTTTTAACTGGCGTTCCTGCTGGTAAAAAAGATAAAAATGGTAATTTTCCTGCTGGTACTGTAAATTATTTAGTTCATGAAAAATTAAAAAAATATGCAAAAATAAGTGAAAACAGCTAATTATATTACACTAAAAATAGCTATGTGAATTATACATAGCTATTTTTTATTGTTCTTTTATTTTCCATTCATCAAATCTAACATATGCATCTACAGCTTTTATTTCATATTTTCCGGGTTCTAAAACTGCAAATTCATACCACTCTTTTGATTTTGTACTTATAATTTTATATTCCTCAAATTTTTGCGTTTCATAATTATACTTATTAATTTTTGCTCTTGTATCCTTTGAATTACCTGCAGAATCTACATACACTTCTCCATAAGCTTCAATTTTTACACTTTTTTCAGTCGAAAATCTTAAATAAGTATTCTGATAATTATTTAGCATAACTGCTCCATATGGAGAATTATTTAAACTATTATCAAATAAAAACGATACCATACTAATTTTCAAACTACTACCTTCAACTGTATCAGCTGCAATAGCTTCAAAAACAATTGGGGAATGAACATATACATCAATAGTTTTTATTGTAATAGTAGGGCTCTTTTCACTTACATTTCCTGCCTTATCAATTGCTTGTACACAAATATTATAGCTTGTATTACTTAATAGTCCATCTATCACATCTACACTTTTTGTAGTTTCTTTTTTTTTCAAATCATTTACATAAATTTCATATTTATCAATTCCTGAATTATTTTCTATTGCTGACATCTCTACAGTAATTTTATTTTCACCCACTTCTTGTGCTTTAACTTTTACATCTGTTGGTTCTGTTTTATCTATCTTTATTTTCTTTTCTTTCTTTTCACTTTGTTCTCCATTAGTTAATACTGCATAATAGCTTATAGTATTTATTCCTTCGTCTTCTATCGTTGCTTCTGTACTTTCTTGATTTACTTTTACCTCATCATTTTCATTAAGTTTAAATACTAATTTTTGTACTTTCATATTTTTTTGTTTTTTACATTCCAACCTAACTTTTACATTTGTTTTATACCATTCATTTTCATTTTTAGTTCCATCCACATCTAGTACAACATCTATATTTTCTTCTATTTTCTCTTTTACTGTAACTCCGAAATTTTCATCAACCTCATAATTATATTCCTTATATTTTCCAATAATTTTATTTTCCTGTAAATCAGCAGTAATTCCAGGTAATTTATTTTCCAATAATTTTTCTTCTCCACTTAATCTCTCCAAATTTACATCTCTACCATTTGATATTTCATCTACCTGTATTTCATATATTCCTAGTTCTATTTCTTCTTTCACTTGAGATTTTTTTGATTCTTCTCTTGCTTTTACTGCTCTATCTAATAAACCATTATCACCTAATAACACAGATATACTTACACTTGCTAATACCAATAAAATTATTATAGTTATTATCAAAGCAATTAGTGTAATTGCCTTATTTTCTACTAATTTCATGATTTTCCTCTTTTCATTTGTTTACTATATTCGAATTTTATCACAACTATAATTTATTTTCAACTATAATATATAATTTTTATGATATAACAATTCTAAAAAATATTTATTATACTTAATACAGTCTTATTTTTAATATGCTCAAGCACATACACACTCATATCCAACTGTGCCATTGCATCACTATATTCCTCTTTTTCTACATATCCATGTAACCCTGATAAATCAGTTTCAATTTTTTCCAATTCATCATGTTCTATATATATTGCAAGTTTTTTATGTCTTTTATTCCAATTATCTCTAATATTACCTATCTGTGTTTTTACTTGTTCTGAATTTATTTCTTCATCTTCTTTTGCAATTTCTTCTCTCATTTTTGCCAATGCCGTTGTTGCCTCATCTACTGATTGGTTTGTATATTTCATTGTAAATATGTCTCCAATTACTATAGCAATAACTATAACAATTGAAATTACCCATTCTTTCGTCATAAATTTTTCTCCTTTTTTTACTATATGCCAATAATTTAATTTTTTTCTTTTGCCTGGCAAAAAATTTGTCCTTTTCCATCAAATGTTACAACAAGAGCTTCTTCTGGTTTAATATTAAATTTTTCAACTTGTTTTTTTAGCCATTCTCTATTTTTTCCAATTATTCTCAAATTTTCATCCATTATTTTTCCATCTACCACTAAATCATATGGAATTCCTTCATATTCTGGAACAATGTTAAAATCTTCTGGAATTGTATTTCTCTTTTCTGGCTTTTGTATAACTGTAACTTGTCCACTAGTTTCTAATATTGCATATTCTACATCTCCTAAATTAACTATGTTATTTCCACGCAATCTTTCTTCTAATTCATTAATAGTAAATCTTTCTTTTTTTAGCGCTTTTTCATCAATTTTTCCTCTATATATTAAAATTGTTGGCCTTCCACAAATTATTTCTCTTGCTCTTGTACTTTTCATATTTAAAACTGAAATCATCAAGTGCATTACTAATAATCCTAAAATTGGTATTAATCCATTAAAAATTGGTATTCCTGTATCTGCCATTGGAATTGTTGCTAAATCTGCAATCATAATTGATATTGCTAACTCAAATGGTTGTAATTGCCCAATTTCTCTTTTCCCCATTAATCTCATTACTATTAGTACAAATATGTATAATAAAATTGCTCTAAAAAAAATTATTAACATTTTATCTTTCCTTTCAAAATATTATTATTTTCGATCTGTTTTTAATCATGTTTATTTTTAACAAAAATTTACTTTTTTATACTTAATTTTTTGAATAATATTTTTTGAATTGTTAATAATAATTTTAGAGCCATGAAATTTTTACATGAAATTTTTTTAAAACTAAGGAGGGAAGATTTATGGCAAATTCACAAACTAGAAGTGAAAATAGTACTTCAACCGTATGGCAGATTGTTGGAAGATTAATTGCAGCTGCTGTAGTTTTAGCTATTACAGCATTCTTTACACCAGGCTTTTCTATAAGTAATATATGGACATTAATTATTGCTGCTGTTGTTCTAACAGTAATAGATTATTTAGTAACAAAATTTACAGGACTTCATGCAAGCCCTTTTGGTAAAGGCTTTGTAGGTTTTGCATTAGCTGCTATTATTTTATATGTTACTCAATTCTTTGTAGCTGGCTATTCTATTTCATGGATTGCTGCTATAATTGGTGCATTAATCTATGGTGTGGTTGATTACTTTATACCTGGAAATCAGCAAATGTAGTTACTCTTTAAAAATGAAAGCCTCAAGTATTTTCCTATTTAATTAGGATTTTACTTGAGGTTTTAATATCTAATTTTATATTAATTCTACTTTTATACAAATTTGCAGTTGTACTGAAAATTTGTATAAAAATGTACTTATTTTAAAATTTCAAAAACTCAAAATAGGGGTGTAAAAAAGCCCTCTTTTAGTTTGTAAGTCCTACTTCCCACTCTGTAAAATTCACATAGTTTCCTGCTATATAAATTCTATATTTTCCTGTTTCTAAAGTTAGTAATTCATACCTATTTCCACTTGAATCTGTATTCGCTACTTTATATTCTTCATAATTATCATTATTTAATTTCTTTACTATAATTTGTTTTCCACTACTTCCTCCACCATCAGCATAACTTCCACCATAAGCAAAAATTTTAATATTCTTATTTACTGATATTTCAATATAATCGCTTCCAGCCATTAAAATCCCACTATATGGCATACTAGTTTCCTTAATAATCTTATTAAATAATATTTGTGTACATCCAGCAACATTTACAGAATATTTTCCCCAATATGGATTACAGATTCTAATTGAGTCTATAATTAATGGTTCAGCATCTAGTGTTTGAATTTCAATGTTTATAGTCTTTTTAAATTTCCCATATATATCACATGCAATTGCATAAATTCTATATTTAGTATTAGCCACTAACCCATCTAAATTAATGTTCTTTTCTTTTCCTATATACACCTTTTTCTTAGAAGTAGTTAAATTTTCTACATATATATGATAATCAGCAATATCTTCTATATTATCACATTCAATATTAACTTTGCATTCAACAGTTGTTGTTCCTATACTATCTACTATCAAATTAACATTTGAAATTACTTCACTACTATTAATTTCTTCTTTGCTAATTCCAACTGTATACTTATCTATTTCATTTTCATAACCATCTATAATTGTGTTTTCGTCTTCTTGTGCTTTAGTAGTATTCTCCTTTGCTTGTTTTGCTCTAATAAATAAACCATTTTCATTGGTAAATACCATAATTGTCACTCCTGCTAAAATCAATAAAATGATTATTGTTATTATAAGAACTATTAATGTAATTCCATCTTTATTTTTTAAAATATAATTTATAGCTTTAGTATCCCTTATTATATTTCTCATTAGTTTTCCCTCCAAAAAAATATCTATTATCTTTTTATCTCAATACCATATTATCATAGTCTTAAATATAATTCAATAATTTGAAACTTATTTTACCAAATTCTGCAAACATCACTTTTTTCTCAATAAAGTGAAATAAGAAAGAATATCCTTCTTTCTTATTTTTGTCTTTCCCAATATTTTTCATACAACTCTTTTGCTGTTTTTGGACTATCTACTCCCTCTTTGTTCTTTACTGGTGCAAAATCATCTTCTCTTTTTCCCCTTAAAATTGCAATATCATCAAATAATTCAAATGCATCAAAAATAAATGCCTCGAATTTATAAGAATTTGGTTCTTCTGGAATAACTTCTTTTCCATTTTCATCAATATATGAATTTTTCTTAAATGCACTATGATAAATTAATGGTTCTTTGCTTATTTTCTCAATTGCATCAATTGTAAATAAATTACACATTATATGTGATTCACCATATTTTAGTTCTCCATTTTCGTCTACTTCTTCTGCCATTTTTTCTGGTAATTCAGAATATTCAATTACCTTTGGATGATTATTCATTTTGCAGAATACTCCTACTCTTTCATGTGGATTTGCTTTTACTACAGATTTTGATGCTATTTGTACATCTTTATCTATTGCCATACCTAATAAAGTAATATCTGCCATTTTTAAAATTGCATTATCTACTCCACCTATAAATATCCATTTTACTCCTCTTTCTTTCATATCTGCAAGCATTCCTGTTGTTCTTAAAGAAGTAAACACTCCACCATTTCCGTCAGATGCTTCTTTTATTTTTAAATTTTTCCCAATTAACATTTTTCCTTCTGTATTTACTAATGGCAATTCTCCTTGTTTAAATAACATTACACTGTTTTTATCATATCCAAAATAATTATGTTTTTCCAAAAATTCTTGTGTTTCATCATTGTTCTCTTTACTTGTCATTATGTACCATGGAATTATTGTATTAAATTTTTTATTTGCTTCTTTTAAATTTTCTGCTAATATTTCAAATAAATATTTTCCTTTTCCATATACATCTAATTTAAAAGTTCCTTTTGGTCCTGTATGTCCAAGTCTTGTACCTTGGCCTCCAGCCATCGTTACAACTGCATATTGACCACTTACAATAGCTCTTTCTCCTAATTCATCAAATCTTTCTTTATCTGATTTTGTTAGTTTTTCTTTGTCTAAATAAGCAACTGATTCTATTTTATTTTCTTTTATTTCTATTTCTTTTTTTGTATTTTCATATAGTTCCATTATTTGATGAAAATCTATATTATTAATTTGTTCTATTAATTTCTCTTTTTGTTTTTCTTCTAATTTATTTAATAAATTTATTATATGTTCTTGTTTATATTGTTTTAATATTTCTATTATATCTTGTTCTTTATCCATAGGTATTTCCTCCCTTATTATCTATCTTTGTATATATTTATGCTATATTTGATAAATAATAATTTCATTATTATTAGTATATTTTATTCTATTTATTTTTTATTGTTCTTTTTATTTTTAAGTTTATGTTGCTATTTTATC
>FR884526.1:8213-12666 GCA_000435535.1 Clostridium sp. CAG:575
ATTTTATCACAGTTTTATCAATTTGGCAATTTTTTAGAGAGATTTTTTAAAACTTGTCATATCATTAAAAAAACATAAATATACATTAATAAAGTTATGTGGTACAAACATTTTAAATTAATTAAATTTTCGTACCGGCAAATCTTTTCTCTTTCCAATCACATATCAAAGTAAAAGAACATGGTGCGAAACAAGATTTGTCTAATTTAAAGGAGGTATATAGATGGAAGACAAGAGCTTATATCAAGATATTGCTAAAAGAACAGATGGTGATATTTATGTAGGAGTTGTTGGTCCTGTCAGAACAGGAAAATCTACTTTTATCAAAAATTTTATGGATTTATTAGTAATTCCTAACATTGATAATGAGTATAAAAAAGAACGTGCAAAAGATGAGTTGCCTCAAAGTGCTGGTGGTAGAACAATTATGACAACAGAGCCTAAATTTGTTCCAAATGAGGCTATAGAGATTACTTTAGATAATAATTTAAAATTTAAAACAAGATTAGTTGATTGTGTTGGTTATTTAGTTGACAACGCTATTGGTTATTTAGAAGATGATATGCCTAGAATGGTAAAAACACCATGGTCTGATGAGGAAATTCCTTTTGAAAAAGCTGCTGAAATTGGTACAAAAAAAGTTATTGATGAACATTCTACAATTGGTATTTTAATTACAACAGATGGTACTGTTACAGATATTCCTAGACAAGATTATATAAAAGCTGAAGAGCGTGTTGTATCTGAATTGAAAGCTTTAAATAAACCATTTATTATATTATTAAATTCTGAGGAGCCAAATTCCAGCTATACTGTAGAGCTTGCTGAAAAACTATCTGATAAATATCAAGCAAGTGTAATGCCTATCAATTGTGCTGAATTGTCTATTGAAGATATAAATACAATGTTTTCAAAATTGCTTTATGAATTCCCTACACAACAAATTGCTATAAAATTTCCTCGTTGGATTGATGGTCTGGATTTTAATCATCCGATTAAGACTGAATTGTTTAATGAAATTAAAAATGCTTTTGAAGATATTCACGTTTTAAAAGATGTTTCTCATTGTGTTTCTAAAATCAGTCATACAGAAATAATTTCTAAGACAACAATTGTTAATATTGAACTTGGTTCTGGTAATGTTAAAGTTCAAATTGATGTAAAAGAAGAATTATTTTATCAAATTCTTTCAGAGATTACTGGCGTTACTGTTGAAAATGAAGGTGATTTATTTAGCATAATTTCAGAATTATCAACTGCCAAGAAAAAATATGATAAAATTGCTTATGCATTAGAAGAAGTAAATGCAAAAGGTTATGGAATTGTTACACCTTCTATTGATGAACTTGTTTTAGAAGAACCTGAAATGGTTAAACAAGGCTCAAGATTTGGTGTAAAATTAAAAGCAACTGCTCCATCTATACATATGATTAAAACTAATGTAACAACTGAAGTTTCTCCAATCGTCGGTTCTGAAAAACAATCAGAAGAACTCGTTAACTACTTACTTTCTGGTTTTGAAAATGACCCTAAACAAATTTGGGAATCAAATATTTTTGGAAAAAGTTTGCACGAGCTTGTTAATGAAGGTTTACAAACTAAACTTTCTAAGATGCCTGAAGAAGCACAAATGAAACTTCAAGAAACTTTGGAACGTATAGTAAATGAGGGCTCTGGTGGATTAATTTGTATAATCTTATAAATTGAGGGAAAGAGGGAAAGAGGGACGTTCCTTAAAATTCCCACTTTTCCTCTCTTTTTTTCTTATCTATTTTTTCTAATCTTTCAAATTTTTTCTTCTTAATTGTCCGCATGCTGCATCTATATCTGACCCTAATTCTCTTCTAATTGTTGCAACTATTCCATGATCATTTAAATAATCTCTAAATTTCATAATATTTTCATTAGAAGATTTAGAATACGCACCATTTTCAATCTTATTAATTGGAATTAGATTCACATGACACAACATACCATGTAGTAATTTAACCAATTCTTTTGCATCTTCCAAATTATCATTATTATCTTTTGCAAGTGCATATTCAAAAGATATTCTTCTATTTGTTTTTGCTATATAATCTTTACAAGCTTGCATTAATTCTTCTATTGGAAAAGCATTATTTACTGGCATCATACTACTTCTTTTTTCATTATTTGTAGCATGCAAAGAAATAGACAATGTGCATTGAATATTTTCATCTGCTAATCTATATATTCCTGGTACCAAACCACTTGTAGATACACTAATATGTCTTGCACCAATGTTCAATCCTTTTGGATTATTTATTATACGTATTGCATTTACTACATTATTATAATTATTAAGTGGCTCTCCTATCCCCATAAATACAACATTTGATATTCTAAATCCTGTATCTTGCTCAACAGCTAATATTTGCTCAACTATTTCGCCACTACTTAAACTTCTAATAAAATTAATTCCTGTAGAAGCACAAAATTTACATCCCATTTTACAACCAATTTGTGATGACACACAAATACTGTAACCATGATGATAACTCATTAAAACTGTTTCTATTGCATTTCCATCTAGTACATCAAATAAATATTTTATTGTTCCATCTTTAGACTCCTGTTTCTTTAAAATCTTATAATTACACATTGTATAATTTTCTTTTAATTTTTTTCTTAAGTTTAAAGATAAATTTGTCATTTCATCAAATTCTTTAACTTTTTCTTCATAAATCCACTTAAAGATTTGTTCCGCTCTAAATGGTTTTTCTCCTAGTTCTATTAACTCTTTCTTTAAATCCTCTAAATTATAATCTTTTATGTTCTTCATTTTTTTCCTCCTTAAATGGAACACTGGGGACGTAGAGAAATTGTTCCACTTTTGACAATTTGGAACAATTTTCGACATACCAATGGAACAAATTCTCTACGTCCCCAGTGTTCCTTTCGTCCCCTTTTTTTAATTAATTAAACAAATTCTTCCCAAACTAGATTAGCAAAATCTAGTCCTTTATTTGTTAATCTAATTGTATCTAAATCAACTTCTAATAATTCCGCTTCTACTAACTTCTGCAATTCCATTCTAAATAAATATATTGGATTTTCAGCAAATTTTTCTTCAAATTTAGAAATTGATATTCCATCTATTTTTCTTAGTCCTAGCAACATATATTCTTTTTCCATATCTATTTTATTTTGCGTTTCTTCAATTGTTCTAACTTCTTTTTCGGTTGAATTTAGATACTTGTCTAAATCACTTGTATTTGAATACCTTATTCCATTAATATATGAATGTGCTGCTACTCCAAAACCAATATATTGTTTTTGTTCCCAACAATTAGTATTATGTTTTGATTCAAATCCAGTCCTTGCAAAATTTGATATTTCATAATGCTTGTATCCCTTTAGTTCTAAATAGTTTTTCATATAATGATATTGATTTCTTTCATCTTCATCATCTGGTAACTTCAATTTTCCTGTTTGAAGCATCTCTTCAATTTTTGTTCCTTCTTCTACTATTAATGAATATACAGATATATGTTCTGGTACTTTTGTACCATCTATTTCTTTATCTAAATTTGTAACCATCTCCAAACTATCTTTCAAATCCTGAAGTGTTTGATTTGGTAATCCTAACATTAAATCAACATTTATATTTTCAAAACCAACCTCTCTAGCCCAAGTATATGTACTTTTAAATTGAGAAAAATTATGAATTCTGCCTATCTCTTTCAACAACCTATCTTGTGTACTTTGTAGGCCAATACTAATACGGTTAAATCCACAACTTTTATACAATTGTAGATTATTTTTTGTTACTGTTCCTGGATTAACCTCAATTGTTATTTCTATATTTTCCCTTTCCTTATCTTGTATATTTGCTACTTTATATATTTGATTTAAAACTTGCTCTATTAGCTCTGGTTTTAATACAGAAGGTGTCCCTCCTCCAAAATATATTGTTGTAATTTTATTTTTTTGCAAAATTTCTTTATTTTGTGCTATTTCTTCCTTCAATTTTTCTATATATTTTTCTTGCATGTCCATTTTATTTGCATAAGAAATAAAATCACAATAATAGCATTTACTTTTACAAAATGGAAAATGTACATAAATTCCTAATTCCACTATATCATATCCTTTTCTTACTCATTTGCTAATTCTATAATTTTTTTCAACCTATAATTTACCCCTGATTTCCCTAAAGTACTACTCAATTTTTGCCCTAATTCAATCAAAGAAGCATCTGGATATTCTAGTCTTAGCAATGCAATTTCTTTTAAATTATCATCTAATTTACTAAATTTATTTTCTTTTTGTAACTTTCTAATAGCTTCTATTTGTTCAACTGACGCATTAATTGTTTTATTTAAATTTGCAGTTTGACAATTAACTAGTCTATTAACCTTTCCATTCATACCCTTTTTTACACGTATATCTTCGAATTCTAAAACAGCCTTGTTAGCACCTAATAAAGCTA
>FR884526.1:12726-17021 GCA_000435535.1 Clostridium sp. CAG:575
AGATTGAATTTTTGTTTTCTTGCTCCAATTTTTTTATATTAATATAAAATTCTATTAATAAATTTTCTATATAATGCAAATTAACTACATTTGATAAATTGATTTCTAAATGATATTTATTCTCTGGATTATTTATTGAACCAGCACCTAAAAATGTTCCTCTTATTATAGCTTTTTTTTCAAATTCATTTAATTTTTTTTCTTGAATTTTGATTTCAATATTTTCATTCTCAAATTTAATCAATTCTGAAAAATTTTTAATTTCAATATTATCAACATCTATTATTTCACTTTTTTTAAATGAAATTACAAAATTTTTTCCTTCAATACCAATACTATGATTAATATCTAAATTTTTTAATAACTTCGAAAATCTATTTATATTATACTCACTCTCAGTTGTATAACGAATTATTTTCTCATTTATCACACTTGTATTTTTAGAAATAAAATATCCTAATAATTCATATTTTATTTCATTTTTTCGTGTAAGGTTATTTATTTTACTCAATTCTTCTTTTACATCAGATGAAAAAGACATAATTTTCACCTTCCTTTATCTTAAATTTAATTGTGTAATAATAATTCTATCATTATCAAATAAATCTTTTTTTGAATATGTATTTTCAAATTTTTCTTCATTTTCTATTAATTCTATTACATCAATTTTTTGGTCAAATCCAATTTCTAAACACAAAAATCCATGATATTTTAAATACTCATATGAATTTTTAATTATCTTTCTATAAAAATCTAGTCCATCTAATCCACCATCTAAAGCCATATATGGCTCTTTTCTTACTTGTTCATCTAATGTTTCAATTACATTTCTTTTTATATATGGAGGGTTTGATACAATAATATCATATTTTTCTTCTGATATATTAGTAAATAAATCAGAAGAAATAAATGTAATCCTGTTTTCTACTTCATTTATTTTTGCATTTTTCTTTGCAATTTCTAATGCTTTATTACTAATATCTGTTGCAGTTATTTCACTTTCTGTTAAATATTTTGCAAGAGAAACTGCAATTGCTCCACTCCCTGTGCACAAATCCAATATTTTAGGATTTTTAATTCTTTTTGCAATATTTATTACTTCTTCTACAAGTATTTCTGTATCCTGCCTTGGAATTAGGACATTTTCGTTTATATAAAAATTTAACTTCATAAATTCTCTTTGATGTGTGATATGTTCTAAAGGTACACCTGCTCTCAATTTTGATATTCCTACAAAATATCTTTCTTCATCTTCTTTGCTTATTTGGTTTAAATCATTTACTATGATGTATTGTCTTGTTTGTTTCAAAACATATTGCATTAATAATCTTGATTTTAATTTTGGAGATTCTATATTAGAATTTTTAAGTTCTATCATTCCTTTTTTTATCGCATCCATTATTGTCATATCTTGTCCCTCTCATTTCCGTAGCTCTAATCTAATTAAAAATCTTTCAACTATATTTTAATCTTCAATCTGACGTTTTTCCTTTATAATTTTACCATTTATTTGGCTTATTTTCAAGCTTTTAACACATCAAAAAAATCCATACTTTAATTTGAATGAAACAAATATTAAACAATATATTGTTTCAATACTATTAAAATTGGATTTTCTATTTTTATTTATACTTGATTAAACTTTCTAGTGTTTATACCACTATGCTTTTTCATTCTGTTTTAAACTTTTATCTATTTTCTCCTTCAGGCTTAAATTCTGCTGAACTATTTAATTTATTGCTTTGTTTTTCTATTTGAATTGGTACTGGACATTTTTCTAAAGAATATCTTTCTGCATATTTATTATATAGTTTAACATCTTCAACATGTCTTTCTATAATTCTATCAATCAAATCTTTATATGCTACTGAAATATATTCTTTTTCTTCTTCTCTAGTAACATCTCTAGTATTTGTACTCATTACAAATTCTACAAATTTTTGAATGTCTAGATTTTGACTATATACATCATAACTTAAATAATTATTTCCTTTTTCTAATTTTACGTCTCGTAAAATTTGTTCTTTCATCTGAATATAACTTTTAATTTCTTCACAATTATATATACTATTACCCTCTCTATCTGTCTTTTTCAATTGACTATCTATAATTGACTTTAAGTTTTTAAAACCATTATCTAGACGATGACTATAACAAAATCTAGCATTTTGATCTCTTCCTTGTTTTATTAAATCAAATACATTTTTACATTCATTTATATAATTTGCTCTTTCTCTATCTTCATCTTCTATACCATTCTCAATTTGTCTTTCAATATCATCATTTTGTGTATCTTCTAACATTTTTTTTATATCAATTGCTATTGATTTCTCTTTTAATCTAAAATATTTTTCCATTTCTGTTGTCTCTTCTGGAAAACCAACAATCATTTTAGGATCAATTTCTTTATCTATATTATTATATTCTAAATATTTTTTAATTCTCATAGCATCTGAAATGGATATTTTAGTATCTTCCCTCTTTTTATATTGTGAAACCATATTAGTTATAATTAATCTTCTTCTACATGCAAGAATTACCTCTAAACTATCCTCACGTCTTAATTCATCTATATATTTTCCTCTCTCAAAATTTTCTTGTTGTTCATCTGATAATTCTTTTTTAGCAGTATTAGTCATCATTTTTCTTTTTGTATTTTCTTTCATTCTACTACTAATTTTCTCTCTACTTGTCTGTAAATCCATCATTAAATTAGGATTTATATTTTTAGATTTCATAATTCCGTCTTTTTCAATTGTCTTATAAGTTCTTTCTAAAAATTGTTCTCCTTCTTCATCTCTAGTAATAATATCTATCCCTTCATTTGTATAAACAAATGGAACCCTATTTTTTATACAATCTTGATTTAATTTATCACAGTAATTGTATACATTTTCTCCTTTTGCATTTCTTTTTAATTGTGATAATAACAAATCTCTTATTGTCTTTGCATCTTCTTTAATTTGACTATCTTTTCTTTCTAGTTTTATCATTCCCAACACAACTTGATATGGTATTTGCTCTCCATTATTTTCTTCCAAATTATACTTTAAAATAAACAAGGCTACATTTTGTAAAGTATCTTCATCTTCATGTAATTTAACTATAATATCAGTATTCTCATTATCTATTACTGACTTATCATATTTTATTACTCTTCCTTCTTTTCCTTTTTTTTCTCTTTTTTGTATCTCTTCCATACTTTCTCCTTACTGTAAAACATTCTTACATATATAACTATATATCATAATCACCTTTTTAGCAATATTATTTTTAAAATTTGTTAATATTTTCTTAAATTTTCGTTACAGCTCAGTAAAAAAATATATGATTGCAATAGGCAGGCTGTCAAATTATAAATATTATTATTAACTGACAATACTATATTTTTTAAGTTATTCCTCCTTAATCTCTCCTGCTAACTTATTAATTGCTTTTGTTTCTATCCTTGAAACATATGAACGTGAAATCCCCATCATTTCTGCTATCTCATGCTGTGTTTTAGGTTTATGTCCATCTAAACCAAATCTCAATTCTATAATTGTTTTTTCTCTATCTTTTAATATTTCTCCCATCTTTTGATATAATTTTTTAATTTTCATTTTTAAATCAACTTCATCTTCAATATTTCTCTCATTATTTTCCAAAACCTCTTGTAATGTCACAACATTATCGTCTTTGTCCTTTCCTATTGGTTCATTTAAATATACTTCTGCATTTAATTTCTTAGTTGCTCTTAAATGCATTAATATTTCATTATCTATACATCTTGAAACATATGTACTCAATTTTGATCCTTTTTCTAAATTGTAACTATTTATCCCCTTTATTAATCCGATAGTTCCAATTGATATTAAATCATCTTGTTCAACTTTTGTATTAGAATATTTTTTAACAACATGAGCTACCAATCTTAAGTTTCTTTCAATTAAAATGTTTCTAGCTTCTTCATCTCCAATTTTCATTTTTTCCAAATATATTTTTTCTTCTTCACTTGTTAATGGTTCTGGGAATAAGTTACTACTTGATATATACCCAACTACAAATACAGCTGTTTTTAAAAATTGAATAAGTCCAAATATTCCCATGCTAAAAAGTGCCTCAACCATAAATGCACCTCCAATTCTTCTATACAAAAATTATATGTATAGAAAATTGAAAAGTGCATGACCTACAATTTTTATTTTAATATTATATTCATAGTATAAACAATATGAATGAAAATATTTTATCATATTTAAAATAAAAAATCAATTTTTAAAAAAGTTTAATAAATTAAGAATATTAAATGAAAA
>FR884526.1:17057-19789 GCA_000435535.1 Clostridium sp. CAG:575
TAAATAATATTTAATTAATTTTTAAAATAATTATTTTACTTGCTAACTATTTTCTTTTATGCTAAACTATAATTAATCTAAATAAGTTATTAATTTACCCTGCATAGTGCGTGTAGACAGAATTTTTAGAACCTACAAGTTTATAAGAGGGGCCAATCTCGAAAATACGGCGTGCATGCTCACACGATTTAGTAGTGAGAAGCCCATGAGTATTTTGGTAGGCACCCACCTGTTTTTCGGAGCAGGTCCTTAAAAATTCAGACATCTTACGGCTAAAGCGGGGATTTTTGTTTTATAAACTCATATAGAATTTTTGCAAAATCCATTGAATTTTGCAAAATGTTTAAATCTCATATAATAAAAAGACTCCACACATTCTAAAATTAAAAATCTTTTAAAATATGTGGAATTTATTTATTTTCTAATGAAAATTTTATAACAATCGCTTTCTGGATCATTATAGAGTTTAAAACCAAACATATTGAACAAATAAGCCATTCTAAATGATATATCTGCTTCATATATCTCGTTATCAAACATTATAGCATTTTCGGTAATATACAAATGATAATCGCGTGCATCTAAAAAATCTTCAGGACAAGTTCCAGCTGCAAAATGCAATGCATCATACAGTGCATATCCTAGCCCTTCAATTATCCTCTTGTCTTTTTCACAGGTAATATCGAAACCTGCTTCTTCAGCCTTTTTCCGAAAAAATTCTACATCTGTCATATCCTTTTCCTCCTATTATAAATCAATTGATTTGTTGTTATATATATATTATCATCTACTAATAGATGGAGTTGTCTTAAATAAATAAAATACTTTAATTTAAATCATTTTAACATAATTATGTAAATTAGTCAAGTCCTACCATAATTATAATATTGATTTCATATATCACACTTTTATTGTTTATTTATTTAACTTCATAGACAATAATTTAGAAATTCCGCTTTCCTCCATAGTAACACCATAAACTGTATCTGCGGCTTCCATAGTACCTTTTCTATGAGTGATTACTAAAAATTGTGTATGTTCAGTAAATTTCTTTAAGTATTCAGCATATCTAAATACATTTACATCATCTAATGCTGCTTCAATTTCATCTAATACGCAGAATGGTGCTGGATTTATTTTCAAAATAGCAAATAATAATGCAATTGCTGTAAATGCTTTTTCTCCACCTGATAAAAGCATCATATTTTGCAATTTTTTTCCTGGTGGTTGAACAGTAATTTCTATTCCACATTCTAATATATTTGATTCATCTTCTAGCTTAACTTCTGCTTTTCCTCCGCCAAATAATTCAGCAAATACTTCTCCAAAATTTTTATTAATAATTTTGAATTTTTCGTTAAATTGTTCTTTCATAATTTGTGTCATATCATTTATTATTTTTCTTAATTGAGCCATTGTATTTTCTAAATCTAATCTTTGTTCACTCATAAAGTCATATCTATCTTTTAGATTTTTATACTCTTCAATTGAATCAACATTTACACTTCCTAATTCTCTAATTTCTGTTCTTAATTGATTAACCCTTCTTTGTGTTAATTGAACATTTTCTGGTTTTTGATATTCACCTGCTGTATTTGGTGTAATCTCGTATTCTTCCCACATTTTATTTATGATAGTATTAATATCTTCATCAATTTTTGATTTTTTTACATCTAATTTAACAAGTTGTCCTTTTAAATCTTCTATTACTTTAAACTTAGAAGTAATTTCGTCTTCCTGTTTTGATAATTTTGAACTTTTTTCTGTTCTTTCTTTTTTCAACTCTTCAATTTTTGAACTACTATTTTTTACTTTATCTTTGACTTCTTCAATTTGTGCTAATTTTTCTTCTATAGTTTTTTGTAAATTTTGATTTTCAATTACAATTTGTTCTATTTGTTTTTGCTTATTTTCAATGCTTATATTACTATTATTTAGTTCTTGATTTATTCTTTCTTGTATTTCTTGTATTGATGCCTCACTTTCATCAAAAGATGAAACTGAGATTTTTAAATTTGTTATATCAAAATTTAAGTCATCAATATATTTTTGATCATCTTTATTTAGTTCTGCAAATTCTGTAATTATTTTAGAAAGTTCTTCATTTTTAGAAATAATTTCTTCTATTTCCTTTTGAATTTTCTCTTTATTTTGCAATACCTCTGTTTTAGATTGTTCTAAATTTGTTTGTTCTTGCTTTAATTTATTTAATCTATTTTCTAATTTTTGAATATTTTCATCAATTGACAAAACTTTTTGTTTTTTAGTTGCATAATCAATTTCTATTTCTTGCAATTCTCTTTCCAAATTTGAAACTAATTCTAAAATTCCTTCTATAGATTCTTCAAATTCTTCTTTTTCATTTTCGAGTTTTTGAATTTTTAATTTCAATGTTTCTATTTCTTTTTGTAATTTTTCTATTTCTTTTCCTCTACCTAAAATATTTACAGTTTTCTTCATTACAGAACCACCAGTAATTGCACCAGAAGGGTTTATCAAATCACCTTCAACTGTCACTATTCTAAATGTGTATCCATTTTGTTTTGCAACTTTTATTGCAGTATCCATATTATCTACAATAACTGTTCTACCTAATAGATTTAAAATAATCTGTTCGTATTTTTTACTATATTTTACTAAATCTGATGCGATTCCAATTATTCCTGCTTCATTGCCCTTTATTTTATCTAATTTCTTACCTTTGACAGATGTAATTGGCAAAAATGACGCTC
>FR884526.1:19816-32128 GCA_000435535.1 Clostridium sp. CAG:575
CTTCCTAAATTATTTTTTCTTAGATATTCTACTAATCTTTTAGCATCTTCTTCTGTTTCTGTAACAATATTTTGAAGGCTAGCACCTAAACACATTTCTATTGCTGTTTCTAAATTTTCTGGAACTTCAATTATATTTGCTAAAACACCATGCATTCCTTTTCCAAGTTCTTTTACATTTTCACAATCTTTTAGTAAAGATTTTACACTTTTTATATAACCTTCTTTTTCCTTCTCTGTTTCTACTAAAAATTTTAGCTTAGATTCCTTTATTCTCATATCATTTGATAATGCGTTTATATTATTTTCATAATCTTTTATTTTTTTATTTGCATCTTCTCTTTGTTTTGCAGTTTCTTCCAAAGTTTTTTGAGCTTTATTACGTTTATTTTCAATCTCATAAAATTCTTTTGAAATATCTTCTTTTACGAGTCTTGTTGAATCTAATTCAGAAATTGTTGATTGCATTTCTTGTTTAATTTGATTTTGTCTTTTTTCGTAGTTTTGATAATTAATGTCCTGTGTATTTGAATTAGATTGAAGTTCATATTTTTTGTCTGTATTTTCTTCTACTGTCTTTTTATATCTTTCTATTTCCAATTCTTTAGTAGATAATTTTTGTGTTAATTTTTCTAGCTCTTCTTGTTTTTCATTTAACTCTTTTTCAAATTTTTGTTTATTTTCTTTTAAATTATCTTTTTTAGCTTCTTTTTGTTCTAATTCTTCTTTCAATTCTTGTATTCTATCATTTTGTTCTGATATTTCTTTTTCGAATCTTTGACTATTTTCTTCATTATTTGTAATTCTTGTTTTTGCAACATTTATATCAGAATTTAAAACTTCGATTTCCTTTTGACTCTCAAATCCTAAATTTGACATATTTTCAATTTCTTCTGTAATTTCATCAATACTAGATTTTAATTCCTCTTTCAGAATTTTAACTCTTTCAAGTTTTCCTTCTTCTTCATCACATTGAGTTTGCATAATATCTATATCTTTTATAATCTCTTCTAAGCTTTCTTTATATTTTGCAATATTATATACAAATAATCCAATTTCAATATTTTTTAATTCTTCCCTTAAGTTCAAATATTTTTTAGCTTTATCTGATTGAACTTGTAATGGTCCTAAGTTGCCTTCTATTTCAGCCAAAATGTCATTAATTCTAAGTAAATTTAACTTTGTATGCTCCAATTTTTTTTCAGATTCTTGTTTTCTTGTTCTGTATTTTACAATACCTGCTGCTTCCTCAAAAATATGTCTTCTATCCTCTGATTTATTACTTAAAATTTCATCAATTTTCCCTTGTCCTATAATAGAATATCCATCTTTTCCAATTCCTGTATCCATAAATAATTCAAGAACATCTTTTAAACGGCAAGGAACTTTATTAATAAAATATCCTGTTTCTCCACTTCTATAGATTTTTCTGGTAACCGTAACTTCCGTATATTCAATTGGCAATTTTCCATCACTATTATCAAATACTAAAGAAGCCTCTGCAAAACCCAAAGACTTTCTATTTTGAGTACCAGCAAAGATAACATCTAATGACTTCGCTCCCCTTAGGGATTTCATACTTTGCTCCCCTAGCACCCATCTAATTGCATCAGAAATATTACTTTTTCCTGACCCATTTGGTCCAATAACACTTGTAATACCTGGCATTAGTTCTAATATTGTTTTATCTGCAAAGGATTTAAATCCTTGTAACTCTAATCTTTTTAAATACATTTTTTCACCCCGGGATAAAGGGACGTTCCTTCTTTTTCCCTTTTTTGAGGGAATTTGGGACAGTCCTTTCCATTTTTCTCAAGTTTTGTTTTTTTACATTTTACTATATAAAACAACAAAAAGCAAGAAAATTTTTCTTGCTTTTTGTTTTATCAGTAATTCTATAATTCGACCACATCATCTAAAAAAATCCCTTGACACCAATAGCCTTTTGGAATATACTAGACACATAAAATAAGTTTATAGATATATCTTTCAAAAATCTAAATATACAATACGCTAAACTATAATTTAGCATTATATATTAGGAGGCTATTTAATGAACAATTTAATAGAAATTAGATGGCATGGTAGAGGTGGACAAGGAGCAAAAACAGCTTCACTTTTATTAGCTGATGCCGCATTCAATACTGGTAAATATATACAAGGATTTCCTGAATATGGACCTGAAAGAATGGGTGCCCCTATCACTGCTTATAACAGAATTAGTGACAACCTTATAACAGTTCATAGTAACATTTATGAACCAGATTATGTTGTAGTTGTTGATGACACACTTTTAGAAACTGTCCCAGTAACAGCTGGTTTAAAAGAAACAGGTGCAATTGTAATTAATACAACAAAATCTCCAGAATATTTAAAAAAAGTTTTAAACGGTTATTCTGGAAACATTTATACAATTGATGCAAGAAAAATATCAATAGAAGCTTTAGGAAGATACTTCCCAAATACTCCTATGCTTGCTGCAATTGTCAAAGTTAGTGGAATTATGACAGATGAAGCATTTTTAGCTGATATGCAAGGTTCTTTTAAACACAAATTTGCTAAAAAACCAGAAGTTATTGAAGGAAATATGAAAGCATTAGAAATGGCTTTAAAAGAAATTAAAAAAATCTAACAAATTTCAACCAATGGGGACGTTGTTAAATTGGTTGAAATTATTATATATTATTTTAAGTATTTATTATTTATATCAACCAATTTAACAACGTCCCCATTGGTTGAAAGAAAGGTTTAAATTATGACAAATATAGATAAAACAACACCAATGGAAGATTTAACAATTGGTGGAAATATTTACGAAGCAGGAAATGCTAGAGAGTTTAAAACTGGCGATTGGAGAAGTGTTAAACCTGTATGGATAGAGGAAAAATGTACACAATGTGGCTTGTGTTTCCCTGTTTGTCCAGATAACAGTATTCCTGTTTGCAAAGATTCTTTAAAAAGATCTGATTTTAATTATGATTATTGCAAAGGCTGTGGCGTATGTGCCAAAGTATGTCCTTTCGGAGCTATAGAAATGAAGGAAGAAGGTGTTGATTAATGAGTATTAGAGAAAGATTAAGTGGTAACGAGGCTGTTGCTACTGCAATGAAACAAATAAATCCTGATGTTGTTGCTGCATTCCCTATTACACCATCAACAGAAATTCCTCAATATTTCTCAACATTTGTAGCTAATGGAACTGTTGACACAGAATTTGTTGCTGTTGAAAGTGAGCATAGTGCTATGAGTGCATGTATTGGTGCAGAAGCAGCTGGTGCTAGAGCTATGACTGCAACATCTGCTAATGGTTTATCTTTAATGTGGGAAATGATTTATATTGCATCTAGTTTAAGACTTCCAATTGTTTTAAACTTAGTAAACAGAGCTGTATCTGGTCCACTTAACATTCATAATGATCATTCTGATGCAATGGGTGTTAGAGATGCTGGATGGATAATGCTATTTTCTGAAAATAATCAAGAGGCATATGATAACAACTTAATGGCTCACAAAATTGCAGAAAATAAAGATGTTCAACTTCCAATTATGCTATGTCAAGATGGTTTTATTACATCACACTCAATTGAAAATATAGAATTAGAAAATGATGAAGAAGTTAAAAAATTCGTTGGTGAATATCACCCTGAACATTATTTATTAAATAAAAAAGAGCCTATAGCTGTTGGTCCTCTTGATTTACAAGCATATTTATTTGAGCATAAAGCTCAACAAGCTGAAGCTATGAAAGCCGCAAAAAATGTAATTTTAGATGTTGCAAAAGATTTTGAAAAATGGACTGGTAGACATTATGATTTATTTGAACAATACAAATTAGATGATGCCGAAATAGCTATAATTTGTATGAATTCAACAGCTGGAACAACAAAAGCCGTTGTAGATGAACTAAGAAAAAATGGAATAAAAGCCGGTTTATTAAAAATCAGAGTTTACAGACCATTCCCTGGTGAAGAAGTTTCAAAAGCCTTATCACATTTAAAAGCAATTGCCGTATTAGATAAATCTGATTCTCTAAATGGTATTGGTGGAGCATTATTTGAAGACGTATCATCTAGCATGTATGTTTCAAATAATTATGTTCCAATGGTCAACTACATTTATGGAATTGGTGGTAGAGATACAACAACAAATGATATAAAATCAGTTTACTCTGATTTACAAATTATTGGAAAAGATGGAAAAGTAAATCAGCCTTATAGATATTTAGGTTTAAGAAGGGAGGCAAAATAATTATGGCATACAATTTAAAAGAAATAGTAGCAAATAAACCTTCAAGATTCACAGAAGGTCATAGAATGTGTGCTGGATGTGGTGCTCCAGTTGTTGCAAGACACATTTTAAGAGCTTTAAAAGAAGAGGACCATGCAGTTATATCAACAGCAACAGGTTGTATGGAAGTATCAACATTTATTTATCCTTATACTGCTTGGACTGATTCATTTATACACACAGCTTTTGAAAACACTGCAGCAACATTATCTGGTGTAGAAGCTGCTTATAAATCACTAAAAAAACAAAGTAAATTGCCAAATGATGAACATACAAAATTCATTGCATTTGGTGGAGATGGTGGAACATATGATATAGGTTTACAATCTTTGTCTGGTGCAATGGAAAGAGGTCATGACATGGTATATGTATGTTATGACAATGGTGCATATATGAACACAGGAATCCAACGTTCATCAGCAACACCACATTTTGCAGATACTACGACTTCTCCTGCTGGAAAAGTTATTCCTGGCAAAATGCAACAAAGAAAAGATTTAACAGAAATTATGGTTGGACATCATCTACCATATGTTGCACAAACAATTGCAATAAATAATATGAAAGATTTATACGAAAAAGCTGAAAAAGCAATATATACAGAAGGGCCATGTTTCTTAAATGTTATGGCACCTTGTCCAAGAGGTTGGGGCTATGCAACAGAAGATTTAATGAAAATAAATAAATTAGCTGTTGAAACATGTTACTGGCCACTATATGAAGTAATTGATGGAAAATACAAAATAAATTACAAACCAGCTAAAAAGCTTCCAATAGAAGAATTCTTAAAACCACAAAAAAGATTTAAACACATGTTTAAACCTGGTAATGAATGGATGATAGAAGAATTCCAAAAAGAAGTAGATAAAAGATGGGAACAATTACTAAAATTAGAAGAGAAGGAATAAAGGGACGTTCCTTCTTTTTCCCTTTTTTAAGGGAAAAAGGGACACTCTTTCTATAATCTTGAATATCAATCAAAACTAGCATAATAACATTTGCACTCTTTAGAGTTTTTTTTTACATTTATTTGTTTATGTGTTAAATTTGCTAAAGCAAATTTTTTATAGCATTTTCAATAATAATTTGTGCAAACTTTCCAATATATTAATCATTTTATTAACAAATTTTACATTTCATTATATTATAAATTCTATTCTTTCCTATATGTAAATATTCTATTATTAAGGTATTTGTTATATTACAACATTTTTTAAATTCTAAAATCAATAGTCGTAACAAATATTTATCACTTTTAATATCATCTAATGTAACATTATACTTCTTACAAAACTCATTTTTAATTTTATCCATATTTTTAACAATATTTTCTTTACTATCTTTTATATCAAATATACCTTCTTCTGAAAAATTTTCATGAATATTATAAAATATTTTCATATAATCAATTGAATTAAATACCAACTTTACTATATCATTATCAACTATATTTTTTTCATAATTAATATATGATGAATATTTATATTCATTTTCTTTTTTTACAATATTGGCTTTTATAGGATTTCTATGTATATAAACAAATGTATTTAGCAAATGTTTTTGGTCCAAAATTTCATGTGTATAATATCTATTTCTAAATACATACCCCACCCTATCTTCACTTTTGTTAAAGAAAATACCATAAGTGGTATTAATTTTACTCATTATTTGAGATAATTGTTTAATTTGTTCTGTATACACTAAAAAATGAGCATGATTATCCATTATACAAAATGCTAAAATTTTTGTTTCTTTATAATCCTTTAAGTTTTTCCAAAGAAGTCTTAAATAATATTTTTTATATTGTTCTTTTTGAAAAATATATTCTTTTTTTATACCTTGTACTATAACATGAATATATTGTGAAGTTATACTTTCTCTTGAATTTCTCGGCATTATTCCACCTTTCTACACAAGTTATATTTTTATATTTCAATTTAGTTTTTGGAAAATTCATTTACTCAAGTTAAAAAAAATAACTATTATAAATGATAGATATAAAATAATTACTAATATGAATTTTAATATTCTAAATAATCTTCTAATAAAATTTTTGAAAAAATCAATATATTAATTAAGCACTGTCCCTTTTTCCCTTAAAAAAGGGAAAAAGAAGGAACGTCCCCTTCTCCCTATTCTTCTTCTGGTGCTCCAACTGGGCAAACTCCTGCACATGTTCCACATGATATACATGCTGATGCATCTATTTCAAATTTAGTATCGCCTTGTGATATACATCCTACTGGACATTCTGCTGCACAAGCTCCACATGAAATACATTTATCTGTTATTTTATATGCCATTTTTCTCACCTCCTACAACTCTATAATACATACTATTTTAAAATTTTTCTGTATTTTTTTCATCTTCTTGTTCTAATTTTTCTAATTCTTCAAGTTCTTTTTTATGTTCTATTTCTTCTTCATCTAGTTGTTCTTTTGTTGCATCTTTTATAATTTCTAAATCTTTTGCATCAAATTTTTTATAAATATAACCATCTTCTGTTTTTAATTTTACTCTTACTCTCTCTTTTAAAATCTCAACATTATCGACTTCGCCTTCGCCATCTACTGTCTTTACTATTGCTCCAACATTTGGTAAATGTTTTAATTTTTCTTCATATACTGAATTTTCATATTTTAAGCAACACATTAACCTACCACAATTTCCAGATATTTTTGATGGATTTAATGAAACATTTTGCTCTTTAGCCATTTTTATTGATACAGCTTCAAAGTCACTCAAAAATGTACAACAACATAATTCCCTTCCACATACACCATTTCCACCAATTTTCTTAACTTGATCTCTTACACCCATTTGTCTTAATTCTATTCTAGTTCTATACACAGCAGCCAAATCTCTTACCAAATCTCTAAAATCTACTCTTCCATCGGCTGTAAAGTAAAATAAAATTTTACTATTATCAAATTTACATTCAACTTCTGTTAAATTCATATTTAATTTATGTTCTTTTATTTTTTTATTACATAACTCAAATGCTTCTTTTTCAATTTTTCTACATTCTTCTTCTCTTTTTATATCTTTATTATTTGCAATCCTAACTACCTTTTTTAAAGGAGCAACTATTTTATCATCTTCTACAAGGCGATTTGGAATTAAAACTTCTGCTAATTCCTCTCCTTGTGAAGTTTCTACAACTACTTTGTCTCCCTTTTTTACTTTTAATCCTTTTGGATTAAAGAAATATATCTTTCCCAATTTTTTAAATCGTATTCCTATTATATTTTTCAAAACTACTATCCTTTCTAAAATATTATAAATATTATAGTCATTACAATATTCTTTAAAACATTATATTAATATTTATTACTGCTTTTATATTTTACATTATTTAATAAATTACAATCTCAATTTTTTTGCTAACTAACATTTTATTAATTAGCAATGATAATTTATTATTTATTAATTTTTCCTGTATACATTTTAGTTTACTGTCTCCCAAATTTTGAATAACATATTATCAATACTCATATCGTAATTTGCATTTGCGGCTAACCTTTTTTTTGTTTGCTCTACAATTTCTATCGTTTGTGCATATTTATTTGATGTTTTAGCAATATTCATTAAAATTACTTCCATATAATCCCAAATTTCCGTTTTATCATCCTTACTCGAATATAAAAATTCAGCTTTATTAACTAAATCAACAACATCCATTTTTTCTAATCCATATATAAGATTTTCTATTTTCTCATATTGTTCTTGTTTATCTTTTAACTCTATTGCCTTTCCTATACTTCCTTGAAAAGCTTTTATCATAATTTGACTATTTATTTTAATTTGATAATTTTCTTCTAAATACTTTAAGATTTCCTCTTCACTAATTTCTTCAAAATGCAATATCATACATCTTGATTTTATTGTGCTTAAGAAAGCATTTTCATTTGTTCCTACTAATATTATTGTTACAAATTCGGGTGGCTCTTCCAATGTCTTTAATAAACAATTTTGAGCCTCCACTGTCATCTTATCACTATCATTTATAATATAAACTTTTCTTTGTGATATAATTGGCTTTTCTGATACCTTTTTCTGAAATTCTCTAATCTGGTCTATTTTTATACTATTTCCATCTGGTTCTATAATTGAAAAATCCGGATTATTATCTGTATCAAATTCAATACATGATTTACACACACCACAGTATTTATCTTCTGATGTACACAATATCATCTTTGCAAATTCTTTTGCTATCATTTTTTTTCCAATTCCCTGTGTACCTAAAAACAAATAACTATGTGATATATTTCCAATTTTTATAGAATTTGTTAATTGCTCCGTTATTTTTTTGTTTCCTAATATTTGTTCAAACATCCTTTTCTCCTCAAAAGACTATTTTACTTTTCCAAATAAGTTCAATGGCCAAATACGAATCCATACTTTACTTTCTATTTTCTTTAAAGGAATACATCCAAATGATCTACAGTCTGTACTATGACTTCTATTGTCTCCCATTGCAAATACACAATTTTCTGGTACTACAAAATCATCAAATCCTACTCCTAATACATCAGTCACAATTCCACTTTGTAAGTAATCTTCTTGTAATTCCTCTCCATTTATATATACTTTGCCATCTTTTATTTGAACATGTTCTCCTGGTAATCCAATTACTCTTTTAATATAACTATCTTTTTTTATTTCTAATACATAATATGTAAATTTTCCCCATAAACTAGTTGGTCCATTTTCATATTTTGCAACTGGATTTGATTGATCAATTTCACTTGCAGTATATGATTTTTTACTTGGGGCCTCAAAAGTTATTATATCTCCTCTTTCTGGCATTTTTCCTATTGTCCTTCCCCATCTGTTTAGCCATAATCTTTGGTCTTGTATTAATGTTGGCTTCATTGAAACTTGTTGTACAATTGTTGGTGTTCCTATAAAATATCTAAATAGTAATGCTAATACAATAGCTATTACTATACAATAAATCCAATCTAATATATCTTTTATTTTTTCACTCATTTGTATATCACCTAATTCTTTCTTTTTTATATATTTTACATTATACATTAATTTTGAACAATTATCAATAAATATACATCATAAATTTCATTTTTTCATACTATTTTTGTGTTCATTATAGGTCTATTGCAATATATTTATATTATGGGAAATTCGGAGAACTTTCCTATAATACAAAAAATAGAATTTATAATCCTAGTTTGTTTATCATTACTTGATTCTAATTTTTTCTATTATATTTTTAAAATTTTTTTGACAATTTTAGACACAAAAAACGGAACAAATTGTCTACGTCCCCTTTGTTCTTTTCCTTTGCTCTTTTCCTTTGTTCTTTTCCTTTGTTCGTTTCCTTTGTTCCATCCCAATTGTGCAAAAAACGGGGCAAATTCGCCTCGTTTCAACTGTTTTCATTGTTTTTTATTGTTTCGTAGGAATCCTAATAACAACTTCTGTTCCTTCTCCTACTTTACTCTTTATATCAATGCTTCCTCCATTTTTATCCAAAATTTCTTTAGCAATAGAAAGTCCTAAACCTGTACCTCCCATTTCACGAGAACGTGCTTTATCTACACGATAAAATCTTTCAAATATTCTAGATAAGTCTTCTTCTGGTATTCCAATTCCATTGTCAAAAATTTTTATATATGCATCATTATAAACAAATCCTACATAAATTTTTATTTCTCCACCTTCTGGTGTATATTTTATACTGTTTGTTAAAATATTTAAGACAACTCTTTCTATATCATATTTATCAGCATATACCAATGGAACATCTGCTGTTACAAAACAATTTACTTTATGTTGCTTTTTCTTAATTTCTATAGCTAACTTTTCTTGACATCTTTTTACTAATTCACCTAAGTCAAATGATTCTTTTTGTGTTTTTTTCTTATTACTGTCATATCTTGATAATGTTAATAAATCTGTTACTAATCTTGCCATTCTTCTTGATTCTGATGCAATTACATTTAAGAATTTCTGTTGTGTTTCTTCGTCATATCCACCTTCTAGTAATGTATCTGCATATCCCATAATTGATGTTATTGGAGTCTTTAATTCATGTGATACATCTGCAATTAATTCTTTTTGCATATTATCCAATTTAACATGTTCTGTTATATCTTGTATAACTGCTATCACACCATCTGGTCTATCTTTTTCGTCTTTAAATGGTGCAAAAAATACTTTTACAAATCTATCTTCTACTTGTATTCTTTCTTCTGTTGATGTCCAACTTTCTAAATAGATAACCTTTTCCATATTTATATCTAAATTAAATTTTTTAAATATATCATCAAAAGTATTATCTTCTGGACTAATACTTAAAAATTTCTTAGCAACTGGATTTATCAAAATAATTTCTCCTTGCATATTAAATGCAATAATTCCATCTGTCATATGAAGTAATATTGTTTCAATTTGATTTTTTCTAGTTGAAACTTCACTTAACTTGTCCTTTAATTCTGATTTTTCATCACTTTTAATAAATTTATTTTTTGGACAAATCACAAATTTTTTTAAATACCTAGATATAATAATTGCAACAATTAAAAATACAATTATTGCCATAGATACCATAAATTTAGCATTTTTTTGCATAGTTTCGACTTCTGTTAATAATTCTTGCACTTGTACAGAATTTGATATTAAATTTTTTATTTCCAATATTGAATTTAAATAATAAAAACCTAATGTTCCAATTATTATAAGTCCTGATATTACAGATACTAGAATGATTTTTGATTTTATATTTTTTGACATTTTAAACTTATTCTAATTTAAAAAATTAAAAGAACAAATTAATGGCATTCATACTATTTATATCTTCTTAATTCTTTTAAATTAGTCTCCTCCTATCTTTAACAAATTATATTTTCAATTTTTTTATTTCACTATAAATTTTATCTTCGACATCTGTTGTAGCAACTTTTAATGCATTTTGCCCCATTTCACTTAACATATTTTTATTTAATACAATATTCTTAATTTCAAAATCCAAGTTTTTATCATTCAATTCATCATTTAATATAATTTTAGCCGCTTTTACTTTTTCCAAGACTTTTGCATTATATAATTGATGGTCATTACTTACATTTGGTAATGGTATCAAAATTGATGGCTTTCCTAAATTTGAAATTTCTGTAATTGTCATTGCCCCACTTCTTGCTACTATTAAGTCTGATACATTCATTATTTCTTCCATATTATATATATATGGTACAATTTTTGCATTGTCTATGTTATTAATATTAATATTATTATTTTCTAATCTTTCCTTTATAATATCATATTGTTTAGGACCAGTTGCCCACATAATTTGATAATCTTTGTTATTTTTATTTTTTAAAATACCTAAAATTGCATCATTTATTTTCTGAGCACCTTGACTTCCACCAAATATCAATATAATAGGTTTTGTTTCTTGTAACCCTGCTTTTTTTATTATATCTAATTTTTCATTTATAGTATATTCTTTTTTCTTTATTTTAACTGGTGTACCTGTAAATACAACATTTTTAGCATGTTTTATTCTATTTTTTGCATCTTCAAAAGAAACTAAAATAGTATCAGTTTGTTTTGCAAGCATTGTTACTGCTTTTCCTGGGAAAGCATTGCTTTCATGCAATAATGTTGGGATTCCTAAATTATGTGCAGCAGTAATAGTTGCACCACAAATATATCCACCTGTTCCTATAACAATATCTGGTTTAAATTCTTTTATTATCTTTTTTGCTTCTCCATATCCTTTAAATGTTTTATACATTCTTTTTATATTTTCTATAGAAATTTTTTTGCTAAGTCCATATGCGTCAATTGTCTTTAATTCATAACCAGCTCTTGGTACTAAATCATTTTCCAATCCTCTTGTAGTACCTATAAAAATTATTTTTGAATCTTTTTCTTCTTCCTTTATTTTGTTTGCAATAGCAAGACCTGGATTAATATGTCCAGCCGTACCTGCTGCAGCAATTATTACCTTCATAATTTTCTCCTCCTTGAAAATGGAAGAGGGAAAAGGGGACGTTCC
>FR884527.1:0-11486 GCA_000435535.1 Clostridium sp. CAG:575
AATTTTTAGAATGGGGCAACGAAAAAATAAATAAATATTAATAATATATTAGAAAATAAAAGAAAAGGGAAAAATTATGTACGATGTAATTATAATAGGAGCAGGACCTGCTGGAATATCAGCAAGTCTATATACCAAAAGAGCAAATTTAAAAACAATGATAATTTATAATAGAGAAGATTCATCATTAGAAAAAACAGCAGAAATAGAAAACTATTATGGATTTGAAGATGGAATAGGTGGAGAAGAACTATATCAAAAAGGGATAAGACAAGCTCAAAATTTAGGAATAGAAATGTTGCAAGAAGAAGTGACGAATATTCAAGTTAAGGAAAATTATTTTAAAGTAGAAACATTAAAGCAAACCTTTCTAAGTAGAACCGTAATTCTTGCAACAGGAAATAAGAAAAATAAGCCACAAATAGATGGAATAAACGAATTTGAAGGTAGAGGTATAAGTTATTGTGCAATATGTGATGGTTTTTTCTATAGAAATAAAGATGTTGCCGTAATTGGAAGTGGTGATTATGCTATATCAGAAACAAGAGATTTGAGTTCTATTGCAAAATCAATTACAATTTTAACAAATGGAGATAAAGAAGCAAAAATACCAGAGTATAGAGATGAAAATATACAAGTAAATGAAAAGAAAATTAAGGAAATAGACGGAAAAAATAAGGTAGAAAAAATAAAATTTGAGGATGATACAGAAATAAAAGTTGATGGTATCTTTATAGCACAAGGTGTTGCAGGAAGTACCGAATTTGCTAGAAAACTAGGAGCTAAAATAGATGACAACAATATTGCTGTAAATGAAAATATGGAAACAACAATAAAAGGATTATATGCTTGTGGAGATTGCACAGGAGGTGTATATCAAATTGCCAAAGCTGTGTATGAAGGAATGAAGGCTGGATTGCAAGTAATTAAATATACAAATAGTAAAAAATAATAAGGAGGAAAAAGTATGGAATTGAAATTAAATTCAGAAAATTTTGAAAGTGAGGTATTAAATGCAAATGAAAAAGTATTAGTAGATTTTTATGCTGATTGGTGTGGACCTTGCAAGATGATGGCACCAGTTATAGAAGAACTAGCAGAAGAATTACAAGGAAAAGCAAAAGTTGGAAAAATAAATGTGGATGAAAGTACAGATACTGCTACTCAATATGATGTAATGAGTATACCTACAATAATTATATTTAAAAATGGGAAAGAAGTTAAAAGATTTATAGGGGTAAGAGATAAACAAGAACTTTTGAATGAAGTGGTTAATGCATAAAATTTGGTGTTGAGAGTAGATATTGTATTAAATAAAAAAATTAATTTATTAAAATAAGAAGGGGAATATTATGAAAGATAAAAAGATAATAATTGGAACAATAGTAATAATTGTAGTTATAATAGCAATTTTGCTAACAGCAATATTTATAAAAAACAAAGATACTGAAAAGCCAGAGGACGTATTAAGTGCATATGTAGCACTAATAAATGAGCAAAAATATGATGAAATGTATTCAAAAATTTCAGAAGAGTCAAAGACCAAAATATCACAAGAAGATTTTACAAAAAGAAATAAAAATATTTATGAAGGAATAGATGCATATGACATAAAAATAACGGTTTCTGAAACAAAAAAAGAAAATGGCATATATAAAATTGCTTATGATGAAAGTATGTCAACAGCAGCTGGAACGATTAATTTCACAAATACAGCTAAAATAGTAAAGGAAAATAAAGAATATAAAATAGATTGGTCATCTAGCATGATATTTCCTCAGCTTAGAAATAATGATAAAGTAAGAATTTCTAGTATTGAATCAAAAAGAGGCGAAATATTAGATAGAAATGATAATAAATTAGCAGCAAATGGAACAATATTAACAGTAGGAATTGTCCCTGGAAAATTAGGAGATAAAGAAGGTAATATTTCTAAAATATCAGAATTAACAGGAGTATCTACTGAATACATAAATAGTCAGCTTTCTGCGTCATATGTAAAAGATGATACATTTGTACCAATAAAGAAAATATCTGCATCAAATGAAAATCTAAAAAATCAATTATTACAAATATCAGGTGTAATGATTAATACTACAGAATCAAGAGTATATACTTTAGGAGAAGAGGCAGCACATTTAATAGGATATGTACAAAAAGTTAATGCAGATGATTTAAAGGAACAAGAAGGTAAAGGATACAATGCGAATAGTTTGATTGGAAAATCAGGATTAGAAAAAACATATGAAGATACATTAAGAGGGATTGATGGAAAAGAAATTTATATTACAGATGAAAATGGAAATAGATTAACAACTTTAGCAAAGCAAGAGAAACAAGATGGAAGAGATGTAAAACTTACAATAGATAGTGATATTCAAAAACAGTTATATGAACAACTAAAAGATGATAAAGGATTTTTTGTTGTTATGAATCCTGAAACAGGTGAATTATTAGCAACTGTAAGTACACCATCATATGATTCAAATGATTTTGTATTAGGCTTAACAAATGATGAATGGAATGCCTTAAATAATGACGAAAACAAACCATTATATAATAGATTTTTACAAAGTTATTGCCCAGGTTCAACATTTAAACCAATTACAGCAGCAATAGGATTATCAAGTGGAAAATTAACAACAGATACAACATTTAATTATTCAGGACTAAAATGGCAAAAGAGCTCAAGTTGGGGAGATATTTATATAACAACATTAACTGCATATAGTGGAGCAAAAAACATTAGAAATGCACTTATTCATTCAGACAATATCTTCTTTGCACAAGCAGCAATGCAAATAGGAAGTACAACATTTTGTGAAGAATTAAAAAAATTAGGATTTAATGAGTCAATAAATGAACAAATTAAATTCCCGTTAACAATAAAAAAATCACAATATTCAAATTCAGATAAAATAGATAATGAAAAGAAATTAGCAGATTCAGGATATGGACAAGGAGATGTTTTAGTTAATCCAATACATATGGCATCAATATATTCAGCATTTGCAAATAATGGAAATATGATAAAACCTTACATAGAATATAGAGAAAATGCAGAAGCAGAAATTTTAAAAGAAAGTGTATTTAGTGCTGAAATTGCAAATACGATAAAAGATGATTTAATACAAGTCGTAGAAAATCCAGAAGGAACAGCAAAAGATATGAAAACAGCAGGAGTAACAATTGCAGGAAAAACAGGAACAGCAGAATTAAAAACTTCACAAAATGATACAGAAGGTGGACTATTAGGATGGTTTGACTGTTTTACAGTAAATAATCCATCAGGAAATGATATGTTAATCATTAGTATGGTAGAAAATACGCAAAACAATGGTAATGGAGGAAGTCATTATCTAATCAAAAAAATAAAAACATTATTTTAGGAAAAGAGGGACGTTCTAATGAAAAATATATTATTAGTTGAAGATAATGAAGCAATAATAATGGGATTAAAATATTCACTAGAGCAAGAAAATATAAAAGTATTGATAGCTAAAAATGTAATAGAAACTAGGCAAAAATTGAATCAAGAAAAAATTGATTTGGTATTGTTAGATGTCTCATTGCCAGATGGTAACGGCTTTGATATATGTAAAGAAATTAAACAAAAGCAGGATATACCAGTAATATTTTTAACAGCACAGGATGAAGAAACAAGTGTGGTTTTTGGTTTAGATTTAGGAGCAGATGATTATATAACAAAGCCATTTAGGACAAGGGAATTAATATCAAGAATAAATTCAGTATTAAGAAGATACGGAAAAAAAGAAGATATTACAAATATAATTCAATATAAGAATATTAAAATTGATACCACATCAGCCAAAGTATATAAAGACGAAAAGGAAATTATATTTACAAGTTTAGAATATAAAATCTTGTTAATGTTGTTTACAAATCAAAACAAATTAATAACACGTGAACAATTGTTAGAAAAAATATGGGATATAGCCGGAAATTTTGTTAATGACAATACATTAACAGTATATATAAAAAGAATAAGAGAAAAATTACAAGATGAAAAAATTATAAAAACAGTAAGAGGATTAGGATATAGAATAGGAGATTAGTACAATTGAATGAAGTAAGAAAGGAAAGGACTCTACAGTGAAAATATTTGAAAATAAAAACATAAAAAATTTATTATTACCGATGTTAATCTTAATGGTAGCCACGACTATATTAATAACAATTTATACTAATAAACAATATAATGGGTTAACTATTATACTAAACGAAAAAATAGCAGAAATAGTAGGAGTCATAAAAGAAAAATATCCAGAAGTAGATAATGATCAAATTATAAAATTATTAAATTCAGATAAAAACAGTTATGAATTTAAAATAGGACAAGAAGAATTAATGCAATACGGAATAGATACTGAACAAACAAATTCTATTGTTTCAATAAAAGAACAGATGAAAACCAATATGATTTTTAATATAATTCTAGTTATAATATTTAGTATTTTATGGATGATAATAATTTTTATATATTTGCGAAAAAGAGATAAAAAAATAAACCAAATAACATCATATATAAATGAAATAAAAAATAAAAAATATGAGTTAAATATAGAAGAAAATAGTGAGGATGAACTAAGTAATTTAAAAAATGAGTTATACAAAATAACAATAATGCTTAAAGAAGAAAGTGAAAATTCACAAAAGGATAAAGAAAACATAAAAGTATCTGTACAAGATATATCACATCAACTAAAAACACCATTAACATCAATTACAATAATGCTGGATAATTTAAAAGATAACCCAGATATGGACAAAGAAACCAGACAAAAATTTATATTTGAAATAAGTAAACAAATAGAATGGATAAATTGGCTAGTAATATCATTACTAAAATTGTCAAAACTAGATGCAAATGTAGTAGAATTTTACGATGAAAAGATTAATGTAAAAAAACTAATAAATGAAATAATTAAAAATTTAGAAATACCAATAGAAATAAAAAATCAAAAAATTATTGTAACTGGAGATGATAAAATATCATTTCAAGGGGATTACAAATGGCAACAAGAAGCGGTTACTAATATTATAAAAAATTGCATTGAACATAACAAAGAAAATGGAAAAATTTATATAAATTATGAAGAAAATACTTTGTTTACAAAAATAGTAGTAAGAGACGAAGGAGAAGGAATTTTTAAAAATGACTTGAAATACATATTTGAAAGATTTTATAAAGGTAAAAATTCATCAGAGAATAGCATTGGAATTGGACTTGCATTGGCAAAGAAAATTATTGAAAAAGATAATGGTATGATTTCATGTAAATCAGAAATAGGAATAGGAACAGAATTTACTATAAAATATATGAAGTAAAGTAATTGAAATAATAATTTAGTTATGATAATATAATCAAGATAAATTAATATAAAAAACGCGAGAAAAGTAGGAGAAACAAATGGAAAAATATTTTAAGAATAAAAATTATAGAATGTTATATTGTGATAGTTTTTTTAGAACTTTTGCAAATAGTATATATGCAGTATTTACACCAGTTATTTTATATAAATCTGGTGTAAATATATCAATGATAATTTTTATATATATGATACAATTTTTAGTTATGGGATTATTTTCACCACTAGCCGGAACATTATCAAAAAGAATAGGGATAGCAAATACTAAATTAATAAGCTATATGTTAAAAAGTATAAGTATGTTACTTGTTTTAAATGTTGATATAAATATCTTTAATTATTTAGAAATTGCTATTATTTATGGTTTAAGTGGAGCAGCAAACAATCCAATAAATACGTATATTCCAAGCAAAATTGTTAGTGAAGATTTTAGAGGAAGATTTAATAGTTGCACATATATTTTAAGAAGTTTTTCTAGTATAGTAGGATATGTATTTGCAGGAGTTTTTTTAATAAAAGATAACAATTTTATTATTGCAGTAACAGTAACTATTTGTTACATAATTGCATATATAGCATTACTTAATTTGGATAAAAATAAATTTGTGTACAACATAAACAATTCATTTAAAGAAAGTTATAAATATTTAATGCAAAAAAATGAAAATAAAAGAATGAAAATAGTAAGTGGACTAAGAAGTTTTATTATAATAGAAAGATTGATAACTGTTCCTTTATATTTATATATTTCATTAATGGATTTAAAAACATTTACATCATTATATATAATATCTACAGTAGTAGAACTACTGAGCTTATTTATAACTGGAAAAAAGCTAGACAAAAATCAAACAACTACATTTAACTGTATATCATTTATAAAAGGAATTATAACAGCAATATTTTTATTTGCAAAAAATACATATACTTTAATGATAAATCAATCAGCTTATAAATTAATTGATAATGTGTACGATTCGCTATATTCTGCATTATCTCAGGGCAAAGTTGAAACAGATAAAAAGGATACAATGCTACTTTCAATTATACATGAAATGTGTTTATGCTTTTTTGAATTTGTAATTTTACTAATATTTTTAATAATAAGTACAGTAAACATTGATTTTACATTTAAAGCTATGTTTATTGGTTCATTATGGGCATTATTTGTAAATGCATTGTTAATTAAAAAATGGAACAATTTAAAATAGGAAAAAATTGTTACTAGAAGTATTTAAAATGGAGAAACAAAATGAAAAAAGATACCAAAAATTTAATCGACTTATTAAAGTATTATAAGAAATACAAATTTCTTTCAATAGGAGTAATAGTATTAAGCTTAACATATGCAGGAATATCTTTACTGTCACCAATATATGAAGGAAAAATGTTAGGATTTTTTGAAAATTTTGACAAAATAAATATAATAAAAATAGCACTATTTTTATTAATACTAAGAATAATAATAGAAATAGTAACAAATTTGTGGTCAAGAGCAGTACTAAAATTAAATGGAAAAGTAAACTTTGATTTAAAAAGAGACATGCTAGAAAGTTTAATAAACTTTGAAGTAAAAAACTTTGATAATACAAATTCGGGACTTTTTATATCCAGATTAAACAAAGATACAACAGAATTATCACAGTTATTTGATGATGTAACAGATGATTTATCCGGGATAATATTAAATGTAAGTTTTATAATTTATGTATTATATCTTAATGTACATCTAGGAATATTTCTAATTTTGAATGTAATTTTAGTATATATTTTAACATCAAGAAAATTATTTTATTATAAAAGAACAAAGCAAGACTATAAAGAAAAAGATGAAAAAATAGTAGGTTTATATACAGATATTATTAGAGGAATAAGAGAAATAAAAGATCTAAATCTAAAATCAGTAGTTTTAAAAAATACTAACGAAAAACAAATGGAAACAATAAAAGCAGAAATTAAAAGTACACATACTAAAAGAACTTGGAATAGATGGATTGCAATATTTCAGCATACCTTAGATTTTATATTTATTTTGTTATCAATATATTTCATTACAAACAATTCACTTCGAGTAAGTTCATTTTTGATAATTTTCTTATATAAAAATAAGGTATTAAACTTGATCAATTATATATCAGAAATAAGAGAAAAATTAGCAGATGGAAAAGTAGCAGCGGCAAGAGTATTTGATATAGTTGCATATAAAGTTTTTAGCCAAGAAAATTATGGGACAATGACGATTAATAATATAAAAGGAAATATAGAATTTAAAAATGTTGAATTTCAATATAATTCTAATAAACTATTTAAAAATCTTAATTTTAAAATAGAACCAAATAAAATGACAGCTATTGTAGGAAAAAGTGGAGAAGGAAAATCAACAATTTTAAAATTAATTAGCAAAAGTTATAGTGTGGATGGTGGAAAAATTTTAATAGATAATTATAATATAAATGACTTATCTGAAAAAACAATAAAGGATAATATTTCTGTTGTTTCGCAATCGCCATATATTTTTAATTTATCAATAAAAGATAATATTAAATTAGCTAATCCAACAGCAACAAACGAGCAAATAATTGAGGTTTGCAAAAAAGCGCAAATTCATGATATTATTACTCAAATGGAAAAAGGGTATGATACTTTAGTTGGTGAAAATGGAGTGATTTTAAGTGGTGGGCAAAAGCAAAGAATAGCTATTGCAAGAGCATTACTAAAAAAATCAAAAATAATCTTATTAGATGAAGCTACAAGCTCTTTGGACAATAATAATCAAGAAAAAATAAAAAATGTTATTAAAGAATTATCAAAAGACCATACAGTTATAATTGTAGCACATAGATTAAGTACAATAGTTGATTCAGATAATATTTTTGTTGTAGATAAACATAAAATATGTGCATCTGGTACACATACAGAATTAATGAATAATTGTGAAGAATATCGAAATTTATATGCAATAGAAGAATAAAAATGGAGAAAGAAATGGAAGAAAATAAGCTAAAAAGATTTAACAAAATATTTCCGTGGTATGATGGATTATCAGGGGACTTATTGTTTTGGATTGCAATAGATACACTATTTTTAACAGTAGTAAAAAAGTTCACAGCAGCACAAATAGTATCATTAACATCAATATCAATGATAATAAATAAAAATCAAAAAATTGAAACATTGAACAATATATTGATGAACAATTAGGATTTAATGTTTATGATTTATTTCCTAGTATAAAAGATAATTTGTAAAAGTTTGTAATAAATATAAAGCAATATATATGAATTATATGGAGAGTTGAAAAAATGAAATTATATGTAATAAGACATGGACAAACAGATTGGAATGTAGCAGGAAAATGTCAAGGAATGACAGATATAGAACTAAATAGTACAGGAATAAAACAAGCTGAACAGGCAAGAAATGAAATAACAAATTATAAAATAGATTTAATAATTTGTTCACCATTAAAAAGAGCAAGAAAAACAGCAGAAATAATAAATGAAGTAACAAATTGCAAAATTATAAGTGATGAAAGAATAATAGAAAGATGTGTTGGTAAAATTGAGGGAACAACAAAAGAAGAATGGAATTCAATAATTGGTGATGATGTAGATATAGTAAACAATTACAATTTAAACTATGATAAGCAAGATATAGAACCAATACAAACTGTATGCAAAAGAGTATGGGATTTATTAGATGAAATAAAAGAAAAGTATAAAGATAAAAATGTATTGCTTGTTACACATGGTGGAACTTGTAGAGCAATTAATGCATACTTTAACGGAATTGGTGAAGATGGACATGTTGAAAGTGCAAAAATAAAAAATTGTGAAATAAGAGAATACGAATTTAAAAATTAAAAATATTAATTAAAGAATAGGAGAAAAAATAGTAGAAAAAAATGAAACGATTATTACGAATAGCAAGTAATTCAGCAATATTTTCATTTATACCAATATTATCTTGGTTTTGCCTAGGATTATTAGTGGATAAAAATTTAGTAAATGTATTTACATTAACATATCCACTACAATTTATATGGTTATTATTAAAATCAATATTTGCAACAGCACCTAATATAAGTAAAGAGAAGGACAAAGATGAAAATGCAGTATTATCAGGAATGACGGCTGGTACAATAGTAGGATTAATAATATTTGGATTATTTGCAATAAATGTAAAAAAATATGTAGAATTTATGAATATGGACTTTGAAATATATAAAGAATTTGCAATATATTCTATACTACAATTATATATACAATTAATATTTTCTTTTGTATTAGAAAAATTATATTTTGAAGGTAAAGAAAAAAAAGCAAATAAATATTGTATGCAATTAAACTTATTAAATTTTATTGTACTAATAATAACAACCATATTTACAAAAAACAAAATAATTATTACAATAGTAACGTTAATATCAATATTAATTTATATACTAATAGTTACAGTAAAGCAATATAAAAAATTTAAATTTGAAATACATATAATTAAATATATAAAATATGAATCAGTAGAAATTGTAGATAATATAATATTCTTTTTAATCTTCTTATTTGGCTTAAGTAATGCATTAGAATTTGGAGAAAGATATACTGTAGCATTAAATTTTGTTGCATTAATAACAGATACACAATGGGATTCATTTGAAGCAATTTCAACAGTTGCAAAGATAGACATAAGTAAAAATGAATTTAATTATATAGAGCATAGAAATAATGCTTATAAATTATTAGTTGTTTTATTAACAACAACATTTATTATGTTATTGATTTCATATAAATTTTATGATTTAGATTTAAAAATAACATTAATATATTTAAGTTTTGAATTAGTTAACTTTATTATATATCCAGTATATAAAATAAAAACTTGTTATTTGCAATTGACAAAATTGGCTAAAGAGGTGACAACAAATAAAATAATAGCAGGAATAGTAAGATTTTTACTTTCACTATTAAAAACACCATATTGTACTGGGATTGGACAGGTTACATCATCACTATATCAATTTTTAATGGTAAATATAATGTTTCATAAGAATTTTGTAATAGATAGAGAAGGAAAGGTTTTTAAAAATAATGGAGCAAACAAATAGAAAATACATAGCAATAATTGCTTTTTTAAGAAAATTTATGTCAGTATTTTTTTCATTGTTTTTTAATATATACATATTAAAAATAGTCAATAACGATATAAATTTTATATTAAAATATACGGTATATTCAGTTATAATAGGATTTATATTAGAATACATAATGTTAAAAATAATAAATTCAAAAAATGCAAGTTTGATATATAAAACGAGTTTTATATTAAGTGTTCTATGTATTATATTATTAATAATATTTAAAGAAAATATTGTTAAATATATATATTTATTTAAAACTTTAGATGTAATGAGAGCGACATTTTATGCTGTACCATATGAACTTATTATAATAGGTTCAAATAATAACAAATCAATGAGTAGTTATTTAGCAAATTTAAATATACTTGAAAATATTACAGCGATATTGACACCAATATTTTCAGGATTTGTAATAGAAAAATTTTCGTATAATATGTTATTTGTAATTTTGGGATTAGAAACGCTGCTAATTATTATTTTAGCATCAAAAATAAAAGATTTTACTATTCACGATAATAAGATGAATTTGAGAATATTTTGGGAAAAAGCCAAAGATAAAAAGCATTTAAAAGATATTTATAAATGTATGTTTTTTAGAAGAATATCTTCACAAGGTGCAATGACAGAACTATTGCCAATTGTTTTATTTTTACGATTAGGAACAGAGCTAAGCTTTGGAAGCTATAATACTTTGTTTGCAATAATTTCTATTGTTTCTTTACAAATATTAAAGATAATAAATAATAAAAATATCAACAAAAAGTTTTATCCATATATGGCTGTTGCAATATTTATATCATCAATATTTGTTTTATTTAATGCAAGTTTTGCAACATTATTAATTTACTACATTTTAATGAATTCGTTTGGTATAATAATAGAGTCAGAATCTTGTAGTGCGGTTTATGCTGCAATTAAGACAGATAATTTAGAAGAGTATAGAAAAGAGCATATAATGA
>FR884527.1:11577-24834 GCA_000435535.1 Clostridium sp. CAG:575
TATAATGTAAATATTCTTTCAATAACAATTGCTATATTGATGTTTTTCTTAATTATCGCAACAATTTATTTAAGAAAAACAGAAGATTACTTATATAAAAATAGAACACAAAATTAATTAAATAAAGGTAAGGAGAAAATTATGGAAGATAAAGTCGAGTTAATAAAAGAAAACAATGATTTTTTTAGAGACTGGATTATAGAAGAATGGAAACATCATAATACAGTTGATGAGGTATACCAATTAAGAATAATAAAACCAGAAGAATTAACTTTTCAAGAGAATGAAGAATACTATAAAATTATGTTTGATAATAAAATGGTTGGTTTCATAGGAATTAAAAATTATGAAAAAGAGTTATATTTATATAGATTTTTTATCGAAGAAACAAGCAGAAATAAAGGAATTGGGACAATTGCTTTAAATAAAATAATTGATATGGCAAGAAAGCAGAATAAAGATATGACATTAGAAGTAATGGGAGAGAATATAGCGAGAGATTTATATGAAAGATTAGGTTTTAAAACACATTATAGAAGGATGGTTTTAAAAATAAATGATGATATTTATGAAAATTAAACTAGTAACTTACAAGAAAATTTTAAAGAGTTAATATTAGAATAAAAAATTCACATAAAGTTGATAATAACTAAAATATATGCTATAATAAACAAGTAACTTTATTAATCGGAATTGGTTGTAACCAAGAAAGGAAAAATTGATGGCAAGAAAACGATGTTGTACAAGAGTATTACCAAAAGAAAATATGGAGGATCATAATTATGAGTAGTCTAAAAGATATAACAGGTAAGAAATTCGAAATTGAGTTAAAACATGGAGCAACTTTAGAAGACTTTTTAGAAGAATATGATTGTACGCGGGAAGAGTTTATAGCATATTTAGAAAAAAACTTTAGAGAAAAGGCAAAAAATTCTATGTTACGCTATATGAATAAAAATTCAAAAAAGCCTAAACAATTTTCAGGGAAATCTTCCAAATCTACATCAAAAGGTAACATAGTCATAAAACATATAGAAGAAAAGCCTACAATAAAAAAAGAAAAAACAACTAACAATTGCGCAGAAAATCAAATAGAGCCAACGTTAGAAGAATTAAAAGAAAAAGAAAGATATATTTCTTCAGAAGTTCATAAACAGAATGAATTTTGTAAAGAATTAGAACTGATGAAAAAAGGCTTTTTGGACAACTTAGAAGAAACAAATAAAACATTATTGGAGACAAGAAAAAGAATTGGAAAAATTCAAAAGGATATTAAAAATACTTCTGGACAGATAGATGAAGTAAAAAAAGAAATAACCTCTAAGAAAAAAATCCTAAAAGAAATAAAGCAAAAAATTAAAACTCTCCAAAAAGTTTCACTATTTGTCTATATGAATGGGGATATTGAGGCTGAAAATTTTGATATTCCTGAAAAAGAACAAACAGGTTGTGACAAATATTTTGATGATTTGCTAAAAAATGAAGTAGTTGAAGAACTTTCTATAAAACAAATAAGACAGTTGGCTAAATTGTTGGTTTTATTAGAATTACTCAAAGAGAAAGAACTAATATGGGATATAACTTTTGAGTCAAAAGTTCAACAAGATGTTTTTGAAAAACTGCCATACTCAATTATAGAAAAAATGTAAAAAACATTATCTATAATAAAAAAGAAAGACTATAAAGATGAAGTTTATCTTTATAGTCTTTTGAACGTTTTACAAATCAAAAATGAAAAATGACAAAATTTATAGTTAAAAAATAAAAAAAGTCACTTAAAAGTCACTTTCAAAAATTATACTATATAACAGAAAAACATCTATCTTAAATTGATAGAAATGTCCCACAAGAATTGTTCCTTTGGGATATGGGACAAAAAAGGAGGATTTTATGGAAATATTAAGGGTAGAAAACTTAACTAAAGTATATGGAAAAGGAGAAAACAAAGTAAATGCTGTTGATGGAATTTCATTTTCTGTAGAAAAAGGAGAATTTGTAAGTATAATTGGAGCGAGTGGAAGTGGAAAATCTACTTTATTGCATTTAATAGGTGGTGTAGATAGACCAACATCAGGAAAAGTATTTATTGATGGTAAAGATATTTATTCATTAAATGATGATAATTTAGCAATTTTTAGAAGAAGACAAGTAGGACTAATTTATCAATTTTATAATTTGATACCAGTTTTAAATGTTAAAGAAAATATAACATTACCATGTAAATTAGATGGTAGAGAGGTTGGAGAAAAAAGGTTAGATGACTTATTAAAAACTTTAGGACTTGATAAGAGAAAATACAATTTGCCAAACCAATTATCAGGAGGGCAACAACAAAGGGTTTCTATTGGTAGAGCAATAATAAATGAACCAGCATTGATGCTTGCAGATGAACCAACGGGAAACTTAGACTCTAAAGCAAGTGAAGAGATAATTTCATTATTAAAACTTTCAAATAAAAAATATAACCAAACAGTTATAGTAATAACACATGATGAAAAAATAGCACTTGAAGCAGATAGAATTATAACAATAGATGATGGAAAAATAGTAAAAGATGAAAGGACAGGAAAATAATGAAAGTTTTAAATGAATTAAGTATAAAAGATTTAAAGCTGAACAGAAAAAGGTCAATTGTAATAATTATAGGAATTATCTTGTCAACAGCTTTAATTTGTGGAGTTGCAGGCCTTGTATCAAGTTTTCAACAAACACTTGTAGAAACAGTCAAAAATAGCCATGGAAATTATCATGCAATTTTTTATGATGTTCCAAAAGAAGAATTAAAATATATAGAAAACAATAGAAATGTAGAAAATTATTATTTGTCAGAAGATTTAGGTGTTAGCTATCTTCCTAAAATCGAATTAGCAACAAAAAAGGTAACAGAACCATATATAAATGTAATCGCAATGGATAATAAGTTTTTAGATAATATGGCAATCAAAATTCATGAAGGAAGATTGCCAGAAAATGATACAGAAATAGCAGTGTCTGTAAGGATAAACGATAAATATAAGTTGAATTATAAAGTTGGAGATACAATTACTTTAAACTTAGGAGAAAGACAACTTTCAACTGGAGAAAAATTAACAAAAATTAAACCATATCTTACAGGAGAAGAGGATAATGGAGAAATATTAAAGGAAGAGTTAGTAAATACAACAGAAAGAACATATAAAATAGTAGGAATTATAGAAAGACCATCATATGCAATAGAATCATATGAATCACCATGGTTTACAGCTATAACAAAAATGGAAAAAGTGGAAAAAAAGGCTAATATCGCAGTTTTATATACAAACCTACAAAATTATATAAAAAACACAGAAGAAATAAACAAAATGGTTAAGGCAACAGAAAAAGAAAAACAAAATGAAAATAATACTTATAGTTTTGGGGGATTAAAAGACAAATATTCAAGTTATAAATATGAACTTTGTATAAATGAGGATTTACTAAGATTTGAAGGCGTAAATTTAAGCGAAAGTACATTAACAATGATTTATGGTTTGGCAGGTTTTATAATGGCAATTGTTTTAGTATCAAGTGTTTTTGTAATTAGAAATGGATTTGCAATATCAATTACAGAAAGATTAAAACAATATGGAATGCTTTCAAGTATTGGAGCAACTAAAAAACAAATTAAGAAAAGTGTATATTTTGAAGGATTTATTTTAGGACTAATAGGAATACCTTTAGGAATTTTTGCAGGAATATTTGCAATTTACGTGTTGGTAAATTTAGTTAATTTTATACTAAAAGACTATATATCAAATAGTACTTTATTAGTGTATAGTATGTCTTGGGTAGCAGTTTCAATAAGCATCCTAGTATCAACAGTAACAATATGGCTTTCATGCAAAAGCTCTGCAAGAAGGGCATCAAAAATAACACCAATTGAAGCTATAAGAAGTTCAAATGACATAAAATTAGAAGCTAAAAAAATAAAATGTCCAAAAATTATTACAAAAATATTTAAAACAGGTGGAGAAATTGCATATAAAAATCTAAAAAGAAGCAAGAAAAAATACAGAACAACAGTAGTATCAATAATAGTGAGTGTTGTAATATTTATTGCAATATCAAGTTTTATAGAATATGGATTCAAAATGTCAGGGGCTTATTATACAGAATTGAACTATAATTATGCAATATATTCACGTTCAACTGTATCATCAAAAGATAAAGAAGAATTTGCAAAAGTAGAAGCACGAGAAAAAGAAATGTTTAATGAAATATCAAAATTTGATACAGTGGATGATTATTCAATTAATAAATCTGCAACATTTAAAATAAAAATTGATGATCAATATAAAGAAAAATTGACAGAGTATGGTAAAAAAGTTAGAGAAACTACAGGCAGTTATGAAATGGATGAAGAAGGAAATAAAAAAGAACTGGATTTTGTTACAATTATTTCATTAAGCCAAAATCAGTATGAAAAATATGTGAAGAAAATAGGTGGAACTTACGAAAACTATAAAGATGGAGCAATTTTGATAGACAACAGTATAAACTATGATAGTAATGGAAAAAGAGTACAAGGTAGTAAATATACATGGAAAAAAGGAGATATAATACATGGTCAAGTAGGAAATAAAGATTATGATGTCAAGATTGTTGCAAGAACAGAAGAAAGACCAATGGGAGTAGAAAGTTTATATAGTACAAATGCTTATTTTATAGTAAGTGAAGAATTTATAAATGGATTAGAAGAACACAGTCTACCTGGAATGTATATTCAATCTAAAAAAGTAGATAAATTAGACGAACAAGTTGAAAACTATATGAAAGAAAATAATATAACAGAAAATACTTTTTGGATAAACAATATAAATGAAGCTGTAAAAGAACAAAATGCAGTAATACTTGTAATATCAATATTCTTATATGGATTTATAACAGTTATTACATTAATAGGAATAACAAATATCTTTAATACAATAACAACAAATATGAATTTAAGAAAAAAAGAATTTGCAATGTTAAAATCAATAGGAATGACTAAAAAAGAATTCAATAGAATGATTAGGTTAGAAAGCATTTTCTATGGAGTTAAATCATTAGTAATTGGAATACCAATAGGAATATTACTATCATATGGAATATATAACATATTCAAAGACAATATGGAAATGGAATATGTCTTACCAATAAAAGCAATTGTTATGGCAATAGTATTTGTAGCAATAGTAATAGGAATTATAATGAAATACTCAATGAACAAAATCAACAAACAAAATATAATAGAAACAATCAGAAATGATAATATTTAAGAAGGAAAAGTGGGGGAAAGAGGGACGTTCCTTCTTTTTCCCTTTTTAGAGGGAAAAAGGGACAGTCCTTATAATGACGTATGTACAATATAGAAAATATAAACGAAAAAATAAAATTGACATATATACAACTTTAATATATTATATGCACATAAGAGAAAATCTTAATATGAATTATAAAATAAATCTAAAAGTAAAAATAAAAACTACAAAGGAGAAAATCATGTATTATACATATATGTTAAGATGTGCAGATAATTCAATTTATACAGGAATGACAAATGATCTAGAAAAAAGATTTAATGAACATGTAACAAAAGGAAAAAATGGTGCTAAATATACAAAATCTCATGATGTAATTAGATTAGAAATAGCGTGGAAAAGTAAAGAAAAATCATTAGCTTGTAAATTGGAATATCAAATAAAAAATCTTACAAAACAACAAAAGGAAAATTTAATAAAAGGAGAAAAATTAAATAAATATTTAAAGGGGAGAGTTGATTGCAGAAGGTATAGAAGAATAAATGTCGCAGATGTATTACTGGACTGTAACAATATAATATATAAATAGAGGCAAATTTTAAGTTAACATTTACATAACTATAGTATATAATGCTTTTATAAAATAAGTAACTATTAATATGCTTTTAAAATTTTGGAGGTATAGCACATGAACAAAAATATCTTAATAGTTGAAGGAAACAATGAAACACTTGTGGAGCGGGAAGAACTTATAGGAGCTTTTTTGAAGGAAATAGCACTGAATGAGGTAGTATTCAACAATTCAATTGATTATATGTTATATATTTTACCCAAATATGCAGATGTGTTATTGAATGTTGAAAAAATTCAATCAATTCAGATTTTTAACGATGGAGTAATCCGACTTTTTTTGATTCCAGAAGGGCATCATGAGCCTAAAAAATCAATTTTTATAAAGGATCGTGATGCAGCAGAAACATTAAGAGTATTAGAAAAAATAATTAATTCAGAAAATATTACTAAATCCATCTAAAGAATTTGTAGATAGCCTATTAAAAAGTTGAACAGGCTATTTGAAAATTTATGTATAAGAGAAGAATTAAAAGAAAAAGAGAAAAATTTTGAATTTTAAATCACAACAATAAAAGAAGGTGAAAAAACTAAATAGTTTATTACCTTCTTTTATTGCATTAAATAAGTGAATTTGGTAAAATAAAGACATATAAAATAATATAATTTGCCCCAAATGGATAAAAATATTCATTCAAAAATTTCTATGATTGATACTATTGGATACACAGGTGGCAAAAGGAGGAAAAAATGCCAAATTGGACTAAAGAACAGAAACAAGCAATATATGAAAAAGGATCAAACTTATTAGTTGCAGCAGCTGCTGGAAGTGGTAAGACAGCCGTACTTGTTGAAAGAATTATAAATAAAGTAATGAATGAAAATGTTGATATAGATAAATTGTTGGTAGTTACATTTACAAATGCAGCTGCAGCAGAAATGAGAGAAAGAGTACTTGATGCAATATATAAAAAGTTAGAAGATGAGCCAGAAAATGAAAATTTACAAAAACAGATTACATTATTAAACATGGCAAGCATTTGTACAATAGACTCATTTTGTTTAGAAGTCGTAAAAAATAATTTTTATGAATTAGAAAACGTATCTCCAAATTTTAGAATTGCAGATACACCAGAAATAGAACTTTTAAAACAAGAGATTTTAGATGAACTATTTGAAAAAAAGTATGAAGAGGAAAATGAAGATTTTACAAAATTAGTAAGTACTTATACAAATTATCGAGATGATACACCATTAAAAGACTTGATTTTAAAAATTTATAATTATATAAGTTCAAGTCCATATCCAAAAGAATGGCTACATGAAAAAATAGAAATGTTCAATTTGAAAGACAAGATAAAAGAAGATTTTAGTACAACATTATGGGGAAAAATTCTATTACAAGAAGTGAAGGAAGAAATAGAAGACGACATAACTGTATTACAAGATGTACAAGATAGTTTAAGCTATGATGAAGACTTAGAAGCGTTTAGGCAAATTATCGAATCAGATATAAAACAATTAAGAGCTTTATATTCTAATTTAGATAATTGGGATAGTGCATACCAAACCTCACAAAATATCAAATTTATGACATGGTCAAGAAAGAAAGTAGAATCAGAGATTAAAGATGAAGCTAAAAAAATAAGAGATAGTGTAAAAGATAAATATGGAAAAAAAGTCAATAAAATTTTAATATCAAATTCAGTTCAGGCAAATCAAGACATATATGATATGTATGACATATTAAAGAAATTAGAAAATTTAATATTAGAATTTGATGCTATTTTTTATAAGAAAAAAAGAGAAAAAAATATAGTTGACTTTACAGACATAGAACATTTTGCACTTGATATTTTGCTAAAAAAACAAGAGGATGGAACTGTTAAAAAAACAGAGGTTGCAAAGAGGTATGAAGAAAAATTTGAAGAAATTGCAATAGATGAATACCAAGACAGTAATATGGTACAAGAATATATTTTAACATCAATTTCAAGAGGCAATAATCAATTTATGGTAGGAGACGTAAAACAAAGCATTTATAGATTTAGACAAGCAATGCCTAAGTTATTCTTAGACAAATATTCGACATTTGAAAAAGTGGATGAGGACAAAGAAAACACAGAAGCGGAAGCAGAGGCAAACAATTGGAACAATTGGGACGTAGAGAATCTGTCTCATCGATATGTCGGAAATTGTCGGAGAATACAAAGAAGAACAAAAAACGACAAAAAATGATAAAAATAATGAGACAAATTCTCTACGTCCCAACTGTTCCAACCGTCCTCTTCCTTCCAACTGTCCGCCAGGAAGAAAGATTCAATTATATAAAAATTTTAGAAGTAGAGATAATATACTTGATTTTACAAACTTTATTTTTCAAGACATAATGAGTGAAGAACTTGGAGAAGTTGATTATAATAAGAATGAATATTTAAATTTTGGAGCAGAAGATTATAAAAAAATAGACCAAAATCTTAAAACCGAAATTGATATTATTAATACAAAATCAGATGATTTGGAAGAAGGACAAACAGAAAATGATAGCCAAAAAAACAATCACATTGAAGAAAATATTATAGGAGATTATCAGAATTATATAGTTGATAGAGAAAATGCAGAAAGTATAGAAGCAGAAGAACGGAGAATCAGAATACATTGAGGATATTGAACTAGAAGCAAAATATGTTGCAAAGAAAATACAGAATTTGATTACTAGCAAATATCAAGTTTATGACAGAAAAAAAGAAATATTTAGAGACATTAAATATAGAGATATTGCAATTTTATTGAGGTCAACAAAAGATAAAGCAAGTATTTATGAACAAGAACTTATGAACTTGGAAATACCAGTATTTTCAGACAGTACACAAGAATATTTGGATTCAATAGAGATTCAAACAATAATGAGTGTTTTAAAAATAATAGATAATCCAATACAAGATATTCCACTTGTAACAGTTATGAGGTCACCAATTGGAAATTTTACAGATGATGATTTAATAGAAATTAGATTAGTTGATAAACAAGATAACTTTTACAATTGCCTATTAAAATCTAAAATAAATGCTACAGATAAATTAAGAAAAAAAATAACAAAATTTTTGGATAATTTAGACATGTGGAGAGAAGAACAAGAATATTTGTCACTTGATGAATTAATCTGGAAAATTTATACAGATACAGGATATTATCATTATGTTGGCTTAATGCCAAATGGAATTATAAGACAAGCAAATTTAAAAATGTTGTTTGAAAGAGCAAAAGGATATGAAACTGCAAGTTTTAAAGGCTTATATAATTTTATACATTTTATAGAAAAATTGAAAACAAATTCAGGAGATTTAGGCTCAGCTAAAATAATTGGAGAAAATGATGATGTTGTAAGAATAATGAGTATTCACAAAAGTAAAGGACTAGAATTTCCTATAGTATTTTTGGTAAATAGCAATAAACAATGTAATGAACAGGAGACTAAGCTTGATGCAGTTTTATTAGACCAAGATATAGGAATTGGAGTAAAATATATAGATTATTATGCACAAATAAAATATGATACATTAACCAGAGAAGCTGTAAAAAATAAATTAAAAAATGAAAATTTATCAGAAGAAATGAGGATTCTATATGTTGCACTTACAAGGGCTAAAGAAAAGCTAATAATAACAGGAACATCGAAAGATTTTGAAAAAAAGATTGAAAAAATAGAAAAGCAAATCGAAATATATCCAAAGGAAAATTCAAAAATAAAACCAATTTTAATAAAAAAATATAAATCATTTTTGGATTGGATTTTATTAGTATATTTATATGAAAAAGAAAAGACTGACAATTTAGTTGAAATAAACCAAATAAGTCCAAAAAACATACTTGAAAATGAAACTCAGAAAGAAGAAGCATCAAATTTAAAACAAATAATACAAGAATTAGATGATAAAGAAGCAAATGTTGACCAAAATGAATATGAAATATTAAAAAATAAAATAGAATATGAATATGAAAATAAACTAGACACTATGTTACCAACAAAAGCATCTGTAACACAAATAAAGCAAATGGAACAAGAAAAGGCAAATGGAAATATTACAGATTTAGTAGAAAATAATGAAAAAGAAACATCAAAGACAAATGATATTACATTTGAAAAACCAAAATTTTTACAAACAGAAGCAAAAACAATAACAGCAGCAGAAAAAGGAACTCTAATACATTTATGCTTGCAAAAATTAAATCAAAAAGAAGAATATGATTTATCGAAAGTAAAGCAAATGATAAATGAATTAAAAAATAAAGAAATAATAACAGATGAAGAAGCAAAAGCAATCAATCCATATAAAATATTGGAATTTACAAAATCAGACTTATGGAATATGATGAAAAAAGCAAAAGAAATTTACAGAGAAAAACCTTTTTATATAAATATTCCAGCAGAAGAAATATATGATGGCAAAACAGAACAAAAAATACTTGTACAAGGTATAATTGACTTATATTTTATAGATGAAAATGATAATATAATTTTAGCTGATTATAAAACAGACTATGTTGAAAATAATCAAGAAGAAAAATTGATACAAAAATATAAAAAACAATTAGAAATCTATAAAAGAGCATTAGAACAATCATATAATAAAAAGGTAGAAAAAATTTATATATATTCAGTTTATATGTCTAAAAACATTGAAATTTAAACAAAAATTTGATATAATGTCAAAAAAATAATAGGAGGATATGTTAGAAAAACTAACATAAGTAATAATATGGATAGAATGAAAACCTTTTTAAAATATATACTTGCAATAATAATATTTTTCTTTTTTTCAAACTTTTTAATATATATGAGTTTAGAAACAACATATCAAAATATAGGAAGAAAAGACAACTTACAGCAAGTAACAATATACCAAGCCCAAGCAACAAAAGTTAATGGACGAATTAAAGGAACAATTTATAATGATGCTAACAATAAAATTACAGATAGATATTTAAAAATAGATTTGTATTCTGAAAGAGGAAATTTGTTAGGAACAAAGTATATTGATTTATTAGGAATTAGAGAAAATGAAACAAGAAATTTAGAAGTGTATTTTAAAATTCAAGATGTAGATTACTATGAAATATCTTTTACAAAAGAGAAGGAAGAGCAAGAGGAACTTCCTGAAATGGTAAAAGATTTAACTAAAGAACAAGTGGTTTGGGGAACATTTTTAACATTTCTAATTTTCTGGTAATAAAAACATAAAGGTGAATAACATGAGTTTATTGGAAAAATATGTCGAGAGAATAAAACAAAAAACAGAAGAATATAGTGAATTAGAAAAAATAAGATATGTATATATAGATTTAGGACAAAAATTTTCATTTGATTTGGACTTTTCATTTGGAAATACAAAAACAAAAAATAAAATATACAATGAATGTATTAAAGAACAAGAAATAGAAAAATCTATGCAAAATAATAAAACAATTTGTAGGTCAATTGCATATATCTTAAAATTTATTTTAAAGGAATTAGGAGTAAATATACAAGTAACTAAGGATTATGATGATTATAGAAAATATCCACATATTTATAATATTATTGTAGCAGACAATGGAAAAAAATTTTCTATAGACCTACAAGAGGATTTGAGAAATATAAAAGCTCATTTAAAAACAACAAGATTTGGACTACCTCTAATAGAAGGAGATAGTCCTACTTTCAAGCCAAATGAACTAGAAAAAATAGATAGAAAAATAGGATATGTAACAAAAGAAATGGGATATACAAATGAGTATTTAGAATTAATAAAACTAAACATGCCATTATTTAGTGATTTTAATGAAAAGGTACAATTTGTATTAGAAAATGTTGAATTTTACTGTAATAAAGACATGCAATATGCAGAAAGAAAATGGAGAATGGAAGACATAATAGGCGAAAATTCAATGACAGATGGAATTTTATTCTCAAAAGAAGAAAGAGGAAAAATACATTTAATTGACTGCTATAAGTTAATTGACTGTAGTGGAGATACTTCTGTAAAAGAAATAAAAGGATGTATAAAAAACAACACTATTCAAAAGGAGATAGAAAAAGAGAAGCAATTTGAACTTTGTATAGCAGTAGATAATAAAAAAGGAACTGAAATTTATATGTTTTCAACTGAAATTAATAGCTTTAGAAAAATGGAAATGGAAGAATTTGCAAAACTTATAGAAAATGGATTAGTTCCGATGCAGGGAGTACCTGGATTAAAACAATATTTGAAAAGTAAAAAAGAGGAAGAAGAAAGATAAAAACTTAAAAAATTTTAATTTTATAGAATTTATCTTTTAAAAAAAATTAAGCTGAATGAATAATAAAACAAGAAGTTAGATATTATGGAAGGAAATTAAAATGTTAAATCAATTTTCGAGAACAGAATTATTAATAGGAAAAGAAGGAATAAAAAAATTACAAAAGGCCAAAGTAGCAATCTTTGGAATAGGTGGAGTAGGATCATTTGTAGTAGAAGGACTAGTAAGAGCAGGAGTAGAAAACTTTGTATTAGTAGATGATGACAAAATTTGCTTAACAAATTTAAATAGGCAAATAATAGCAACTAGAAAAACAATAGGAAAATACAAAGTAGATGTAATGAAAGAAAGAATATTAGAGATAAATCCAAATGCAAATGTAGAAACATATCAAGAATTTTATATGCCAAATTCAGAAAATAAAATATTAGATAAAACAATAGATTATGTTGTTGACAGCATAGACACAGTAACAGCAAAAATAGAATTGGTAATGAATTGCAATGAACTAGGAATACCAATTATAAGTTCAATGGGAACAGGAAATAAATTAGATCCAAGTAGATTTGAAATAACAGATATCTATAAAACAAGTATATGTCCATTAGCAAAAGTAATGAGAAAAGAATTAAGAAAAAGAGAAATAAAAAAATTAAAAGTAATATATTCAAAAGAAGAACCAATAAAACCAGATGAAACATTAGAATGCAGTTGCAAAACAAATTGCATATGCCCTCCAGGAACAAAAAGAATATGTGCAGAAAGAAATCAAGTACCAGGAAGTATATCATTTGTGCCATCAGTTGCAGGATTAATGATTGCAGGAGAAGTCATCAAAGACATTATATATTGATCATTATCTTAGTTAAAAACAAAAAATATATTGAAAAATATATAATAAATAATTATAATATTAATATATAAAAATAAGAAAAAGAGGGAAAAATGAAAAAAATATCAATAATAGTACCAGTATATTATAATCAAGACAATTTATTACCATTATATGTAGATTTAAAAGAAAAAGTACTTATGAAGTTGAATATGGAATATGAAATAATATTTGTTGATGATGGTTCAAAAGATAAGTCTTATGAAGTAATGCAAAATATAGCAAAACTAGATGAGAATATAAAAATCAGCCAATTAT
>FR884527.1:24892-28543 GCA_000435535.1 Clostridium sp. CAG:575
TAACTTGTTTTTAGGGGAAAAAATCACTAAAAAGAAAATTATAGGGAATTTTTTAATATTATTTGGAATAGTTGTTTATTATATATAAAGGATTTTTAATAATTAAAACAAGTAACAGATAAATGTTCTATTTGCATTGCTTTTATTGTGAGCAAATACAAAAAATATTTGTAAAAGACTACACAAAATACAAAAAATATGTTACAATAAAAAAGAAATTTTTGGTAAAAACGAGTAAAACCAATATATAGAGGCTCAAAAACCTTGAAAATACAATAAAAAATAAAGAGGAGGTAAGAGTATGTCAGGACATAGTAAATGGCACAACATACAAGCAAAAAAAGGTAAAGCAGACGCAGCAAGAGGAAAAATATTTACAAAACTAGGAAGAGAACTATTAATAGCAACAAAAGAAGGTGGACCAGATCCAGCAGGAAACTCGAAATTAAAAGCTGTTATAGCAAAATGTAAAGCAGCAAATATGCCAAACGATACAATAAACAATGCAATTAAAAAAGCATCAACAAGTAATGAAAATTATGAAGAAATAGTATATGAAGGATATGGACCAAATGGAGTAGCAGTAATTGTAGAAGCATCAACAGATAATAAGAACAGAACAGCAGCGGATGTAAGACATGTATTTGACAAAGCTGGTGGAAATTTAGGAACAACAGGTTGTGTATCATATATGTTTAATAAAAAAGGAGTAATAGTAATAGAAAAAGCATCTACAGAAATGTCAGAAGATGATGTAATGATGTTAGCATTAGATGCCGGAGCAGAAGACTTTGTAGCAGATGAAGAAGTATATGAAATCACAACAGACCCATCAGATTTTGCACAAGTTAGTGAAAAATTAGAAGAAGCAGGATTAGAATTCTTAGAAGCTGAAGTTCAAATGGTACCAACAACAACAGTACAATTAGACGAAAAAGGCGTAGAAAAAATGGAAAGACTAATAGAAAGACTAGAAGAACTAGATGATGTTGCAAACATTTATCACAACTGGGAAGAATAAGGGGAATGAGGGACGTTCCTTCTTTTTCCCTTTTTGCGGGGATTAAGGGACACTCCTTATAAAAAGGGTGTCTCTTTTCTATGTAATTTTTATTTAAAACATAGATAAAAACATTTTAAAATTTTGTGGAGAGAATATGGAAAAAATACCAGTAGAAAAAAATAAAGAATATATAGTAGAAATAATAGATAATGGATTTGAGGGCGAAGGAATAACAAAAGTAGATAATTTTACGATATTTGTGCCTGGAGCAATAAAAGGAGAAAAAATAAAAATTCTAATTGTAAAGGTTTTATCATCACATGCATTTGGAAAAATATTAGAAATAATAAAAAAATCTGATGCAAGACAAGAAGTAGACTGTACAACATATAAAAGATGTGGTGGTTGTAACATGAGACATATAAAATATGAAGAAACATTAGAAATGAAGCAAAATGCTGTTCAATCACTTGTAAATAAAACATTAAAGAACAAAATTCAAGTTAAACCAACAATTGGAATGAAAAATCCATTATATTATAGAAATAAAGCACAATATCCATTAGGAATAAATAAGAATGGAGAACCAGTAATTGGAGTATTTGCAAACAGAACACATGAAGTAATACCTATGGAAAAATGTTTAATTCAAAATCTAATTTCTGAAGAAATAGCAAAAACTGTATTAGAATTTATAAAGAAAAATAAAATCTCTGTATATAACGAAAAAACAATAAAAGGATTATTTAGACATATTGTAATAAAAGTTGGAATAAAGACAAATGAGGTAATGTGCATATTAGTTATAAATGGAAAACAAATACCCAAAGAAAATGAATTAGTAGAAATTTTAACAAAGAAATATCCTAATATAAAAACAATAGTAAAAAATATAAATACTAAAAATACCAATGTAATATTAGGCAAGGAAAATATTAATATATATGGAAATGGATATATAGAAGATAAACTTGGAGAATATACATTTAAAATATCACCACTTTCTTTTTATCAAGTCAATCCAATACAAGCTGAAAAACTATACAATATAGGAGTAGATGCTGCAAAGATTACTAAGAATGACACTGTATTTGACTTGTATTGTGGCATTGGAACTATTTCATTATTTATGGCAAAATATGCAAAAAAAGTTTATGGGGTTGAAATTGTAGAACAAGCTATTGAAGACGCAAAAGAAAATGCAAAAATTAATAATGTTAATAATACTAAATTTATTGCAGGCGATACAGAGATTATTTTAGATGACTTGATTAATAATAAAAATATTGTTCCTGATGTTATTATGGTTGACCCTCCTAGAAAGGGACTTGATAATAAGTCTATAGATAATATTTTAAAGATTAAACCTGATAGATTTGTGTACATTAGTTGTAATCCTGCTACTTTGGTTAGAGATTTGGCAAAATTTGAGGAAATATATGATGTTAAAGAAATTCAACCTGTAGATATGTTTCCGTTTACGGGGCATGTGGAGTGTGTGGCAGTGCTTAACCTTAAATAGTTTTGAAATTATTTCTACTGTAAGGATAGAATGGTTAAATGTTAGAAAATTTATTTTCCATATCTAACTAAAATCTAACCAAAGTCAAATTTTAGATAAATGTTATAAAAAAATATATAAATCTAGTTTAGAAAAAGTGCTAAGCTAGATTTTTTTAATTCTTAAAACTAAAAGCAGAAGAAATAGCTTCAGCAGATAGTAATTTAGAATTTATATCTAAATGAGCATATACATTAGCAGTAGTAGAAAAATCAAATAAATTATTAGAAGATAGTAAAATAGAAATTGAAGACAATAAAAATCAATTATTAATAGAAACGAAAAAACTAACAGAAAATAATGCAACATCAGATGAGATTTATTTGAAAACAACTGAATTAAACAATAATATAACAGAGGCATATAAAAAACTAGAACTTGCTGAAAAAATTAATAAAGAAGTACAAAAAATGAAATTTGGAAGTATTGCTATAATAAATCAAATTAGAGTAATTAGTAAGCAAAGAATTTATGATCCTAAAACAGAATTTGATATATTATCAGGAATAAAATTATCTAATGAAAACTTAAATCTAATAGATGAGAAGATGAAAAAAATGCTTATAAAAAATTGAGTATTTTTCTTGACTTAAGTGCATAATATATATTCTAATGTATTTAGAATACATTTGCCGTGCAATATATTTTATATTGTGTACCGGCACGAAAGAATACGCGTTCCTCGTATAAAAGTACGAGGAATTTCTAATTTTAGGAATAGAAAAATATGAATCAATAGTTTTTTAGTTATTGATTTATTTTTTTGCCCTTTAAATTTTTTAGAAATTTAAAGGACAGGATAAGGAAAGCAGAGCATTTCCTAAAAACATTTAGAAAGACAAGCTTTCTAATCCACTGCAAAAATTGTTGTGGTGCAGATAAAATGCAGAGTGCGTACACTTCGGTGTATTTATACCTAAAAAGTATTGTAAAATAGGCATTTGGCTTACTTGCAGAATTGTAGAAATTATGCTAAAATATCGACAGTTATAAAAATATGTGCTATATTGGTACGAGAATTAAGAGGGAATAAGAATATATGAACAGAATTGCAAAAAATGAAGATATAGAAGAAATATCAAGACTA
>FR884528.1 GCA_000435535.1 Clostridium sp. CAG:575
TATAAATACAAAAATACAATATAAAAATTAATTATCATTTAAATTATATACATCTAAATTTTTAAAAGCAGGACCATAAATATTTTCACCAGTATAACTAAAACGAGAGCCATGACAAGGACAATCCCATGTTTTATCAATATCATTCCAAGAGAGTAAACAACCTAAATGCGTGCATATAGGATTAACTGCATAAATTTTCCCATCAAAATTTTTATAAATTCCGACTTTAGTATTATTAATTTCAATAATACCACCAGAATTAGTAGGAATATCTGAAAAAGTAAAATTAGAACCTTTAATCTTATTAATAAAAAGAGAATTTACAGAGTCAACGACAATATTTTTCAATTCAGATATATTTTTAAATGGATTCATACGAGTCGAATCGAAAATATATGCATAAGGATTTTCAATACCTAAAATAGAATTAACTATTATATTGGCAGCAACATTTGAAGTTGTCATTCCCCATTTTTTAAAACCAGTTCCAATAAAAATATTATCCATCATATTAGAAAAACGACCGATATATGGAACTTTATCTAAAGAAATACAATCTTCAGTATCCCACTTTGATAAAATTTCACAATTTGGGAAAAGAGTTTTAGCATAGTTTTCTAGTGCTCCATATGTTTGTTCATAAGAAAAAGTTTCACCTGTTTTATGCTCACAACCACCTAATAACAATATTTTTTTTCCTTTATAATTCATTGTTCTAAACGAAAAAATTGGTGCAAAAGCTGAGATATACATACCACTAGGTAACGTTTTTTTTGTATCTACAGCAATAACATATGAAGTAGATTGGTACATTTTTAAAAAGTACATACCGGGAAAATTCAAAAAAGGATAATGTGAAGCTAAAATAACATATTTAGATTTTACTGTACCATTTTTGGTATAGGTAAAAAAATAATCATCAATATTTTTTATATCAGTTACGGTTGTATTCTCAAAAATTTGACCATTATTTTTTATTATGCTATCAACTAACCCATTTGAATATAGAATCGGATTAAATTGAGCTTGATTAGGAAATTGAATAGCTCCTTCAATTGTAAAAGGAAGACCAGTTTTAGTAACAAAGTTAGCTGGAAAACTTAAAGAATTAATATATTCAACCTCTTTTTTGATTTGTTCAACTTCAGATTTTTTTGTAGTATATACAAAATTAGATTGGTATTCAAAATCACAATTAATTTTTTCTGTATCTATAATATTTTTTATATTCTTAATTGCTGTTTCGTTAGCAAATAAATAATCTTTAGCAAATTCTTTTCCATAGTTTTCTACAAGATAAGTATAAAAAAGACCATGTTGCGATGTTATTTTTGCAGTAGTATGTCCTGTTGTTTTTGAGGCAATAGTATCCTTTTCTAAAATACAAACATTTAAACCAGCTTTACTTAGATAATAAGCACAAGTAAGACCAAAAATACCAGCTCCAACGATACAAACATCAAAAGAAAAGGCATTTTCTAAATTTTTAAAATTATTATTTTTTTGGTATTCAAGCCAAAGTGAACTCATTTTAACCACCTTTCTGCATTTTTAGTATTCACAAAAAATATATAATTATTCGTAAGTATTTGTAAATAATTAGAAATACCGTTATAATATAGAAATAATGATTAAAGTTTAGTAAGAAATAATAAAATAATACAACTTGTAAAATGTGTAATTAAATTTTAATACAAATTAATACAAATATTTTAATTTCAAATAATAAAAAATAAAAAATATGGAAAAATAAAAAATAAAGTGATATACTAAACAAAAAATAACTAAGGAGGATTTTATGGAAGAAAATTTACAAGAAAAATTAATTAACAAAAAAGAAAATGGTTGGGAGACAATTGATGAAGAAACAAAGAAAAAAATATTTGAATTTGCACAAGGATATATGAATTTTTTGAATAAAGCAAAAACAGAAAGAGAATTTGTAAAAGAAACTATAAAACTTGCTAGAGAAAATGGGTATAAAGACATAATGGAATATGAAAAACTACAATCAGGAGATAAAATATACTTTATAAATAGAGATAAAAGTATGTATTTAGCAATAATTGGAACAGAAAATATAGAAAATGGACTTCATATAATAGGTTCACATATTGATTCACCAAGATTAGATTTAAAACCAAATCCATTACATGAAGATTCAGGATTTGCATATTTAAAAACACATTATTATGGAGGAATTAAAAAATACCAATGGACAACAATTCCATTAAGCTTACATGGAGTAATAGTAAAAACAAATGGAGAAAAAATAACTGTTAATATAGGTGAAGATGAAAATGATCCAATTTTTACAATAACAGATTTATTACCACATTTAGCTCAAGACCAAATGGAAAAGAAATTAAAAAATGGAATTGATGGAGAAGATTTACAACTTTTAATTGGTAGTATTCCTGTTAAAGATAACAAGGCAAAAGAAAAAGTAAAACTAAATATTCTAAATATTTTAAATCAAAAATATGGAATTGTTGAATCTGATTTATTAAGTTCAGAATTAGAAGTGATACCAGCATTTAAAGCGAGAAGCTTAGGTTTTGACAGTAGTATGGTTGCAGCATATGGTCAAGATGATAAGGTATGTGCATATACATCATTAGCAGCTATGATGACACTTGAAAATGTAAAAAATACAGCAGTTTGCATATTATCTGATAAAGAGGAAATTGGAAGTATGGGAAATACAGGGATGGAATCACACATGTTTGATTTTTTTATAGCAGAAATTCTAAATAAATTAGGAGTAAATAGACCTAATTTATTAGATAGAGTATTTTGCTTCTCAAAAATGTTATCATCTGATGTAGATGCAGGATTTGACCCACTTTATGCTTCAGTTTCTGATAAAGCAAATGCAGGATTTTTAGGAAAAGGAATAAGTGTAAACAAGTATACAGGAGCAAGAGGAAAATCAGGAGCGTCTGATGCAAATGCAGAATATGTGGCTTGGATTAGAAATATTTTAGAAAAGAATGATATCTGTTATCAAATAGCAGAACTTGGAAAAGTAGATATTGGTGGTGGAGGCACAATTGCATACATCATAGCAAATAAAGGAGCAGATGTAATCGATTGTGGAGTACCAGTATTATCAATGCATGCACCTTATGAAGTAACAAGTAAATTTGATATTTATTCAGCATATAAAACATATAAAGCTTTTTGGAACGAATAGTAATTAATAATAAAAAGAACACATTTTAAACAACTTAAAGTAGCTCAAAATGTGCTCTTTTTATTCGCTTTAGCGTGTTGAGC
>FR884529.1:0-2229 GCA_000435535.1 Clostridium sp. CAG:575
GAGGATTTATAAAAAATGGAAAAATTAAGAGAACAATACGAAAAAGAAGTAATCCCAGCATTAATGAAAAAATTCAATTATAAATCAGTTATGCAAGTTCCAAGACTTGAAAAAATAGTAATTAATATAGGATTAGGAGATGTAAAAGAAAATCCTAAATCATTAGAAAATGCAATGAATGATTTAATGCAGATTACAGGTCAAAAACCAATAGTAACAAAAGCAAGAAAATCAATTGCTGCATTCAAATTAAGAGAAGGTGTAAACGTAGGATGCAAAGTAACATTAAGATCAGATAAAATGTATGATTTTGCATACAAATTATTCAACGTAGCACTTCCAAGAGTTAGAGACTTCAGAGGAGTTTCAGGAAATTCATTTGATGGAAGAGGAAACTACTCAATGGGTATAAAAGAACAATTAATATTCCCAGAAATCGAATATGATAAAGTAGACAAATTAAGAGGTATGGATATTATATTCGTAACAACAGCTAATTCAGACGAAGAAGCAAAAGAATTATTAAAACTTATGGGAATGCCTTTCAACAACTAAGTTAGACGTTAGTAACTATTGAACTTTACGAATAACTTATGCAACTAACTAAAACGAAAGTTGCAACCTCAAAGAAATAAGGTAAGGAGGAATAGAAAAACTATGGCTAAAAAATCAATGAAAGTAAAACAAGCCAGACCACAAAAATTTGCAACTCGTGAATATAATAGATGCAAAATATGTGGAAGACCACATGCTTATATAAGAAAATATGGTATTTGCCGTGTATGCTTTAGAGAATTAGCACATAAAGGAGAAATACCAGGTGTTAAAAAAGCAAGCTGGTAATAAATATGTTGCATAAAAGCAACAAATACATGATACAGATATAAAATAAATGTATACATATAAATAAAGAAAAGGAGGAAAAACAGTTGAATACTACAGATCCAATCGCAGATATGTTAACAAGAATTAGAAATGCAAACACTTCTAAACACAAAACAGTTGATGTACCTGAATCAAAAATGAAATTAGGAATTGCTGAAATATTATTCAGAGAAGGATATATTAAGGCATTTGAAGAAATAAAAGATGACAATCAAGGAATCATCAGAATTACTTTAAAATATGATGAAAAAGGAAATAGAGTAATTGATGGATTAAAAAGAATCAGTAAACCAGGATTAAGAGTATATGCTGCAAAAGAAAAATTACCTAAAGTATTAAATGGTTTAGGAATTGCTATAATCTCAACATCAAAAGGTTTAAAAACTGATAAAGAAGCTAGAGAATTAGGTGTAGGTGGAGAAGTTTTAGCTTACGTATGGTAATAAAAGACTTTAAGCTCACAAATTTAATATTAGCATGCAAATTTTTAAAAATTTGCTACATATAAAAAGAAGGAGGGAAAACCTAACAATGTCAAGAATAGGAAATAAACCAATTACAGTACCAGCAGAAGTTACAATTACTATTGATGGACAAAAAATTACTGTAACAGGACCAAAAGGAACATTAGAAAGAGAAATACATAAAAATATTTCTTTAGAAATGAATGATAATACAATTAAAGTAATTAGAAAAAATGATGAACCAGCTAACAGAAGTTTACATGGTTTAACTAGAACTTTAATCCACAACATGATAGAAGGTGTAACAAAAGAATACACAAAAGAACTTCAAATAAATGGTGTTGGATACAGAGTTGCAAAACAAGGAAACGGATTAAATTTAACATTAGGATATTCACATCCAGTTATATTTGATGCACCAGAAGGAATTACTTTTGACGTACCAAATCCAAATACAATTATAGTAAGAGGAATTGATAAAGAATTAGTTGGTCAAACAGCAGCTGTTGTAAGAAGTAAAAGACCACCAGAAGTATATAGAGGAAAAGGTATTAAATATGCTGATGAAGTTATTAGACGTAAAGAAGGTAAAACAGGTAAATAAAAATCGGCATTAAGACAAAACTAAGCATTTTAATAATGCGAAGCATAGAGATTTGCAAAATTAAAAATTTTATGATTTTTGGATTGCAATAAGCGAAGTAAAACGAAGCGAAAGGAGAGATAAAAAAATGGTTAAGAAAACAGATAGAAAAATGGAAAGAACAAGAAGACATTTAAGAGTAAGAAGAAAAATATCTGGAACAGCTGAAAGACCAAGATTATGCATATACAGAAGTAATACAAACTTATATGTACAAATCATTGATGATGTAGCTGG
>FR884529.1:2238-7596 GCA_000435535.1 Clostridium sp. CAG:575
TGATGATGTAGCTGGAAAAACATTAGTAAGTTGTTCAACTTTAGACAAAGACATTAAAACAAAATATGCAAACAAAGAAGCTGCTAAAGAAGTTGGAACAGCAATTGCAAAAAAAGCATTAGAAAAAAATATAGATACAGTAGTATTTGACCGTGGTGGATACATTTATCATGGTGTAGTAAAAGAATTAGCAGAAGCTGCAAGAGAAGGCGGATTAAAATTCTAGTATTATAAAATATTTAATTCTAAATTAATAGAATTGAGAGATTATATATTTAATATGAGGACTACAAAAAGGTCATCATTTAACCACAAAAAGGGGATATATCTTTATCCTAGTGGAAATGACCTAGAGTAAAGATATGTCCCCAGAAGGAGGAAAGGAAAAACCGATGGAAGAAAAAAGCGAATTAAAAGAAAAAGTAGTTGCCATAAACAGAGTTGCAAAAGTTGTTAAAGGTGGTAGAACTTTCAGATTTAGTGCAGTAGTAGTTGTTGGTGATGGAAACGGTCATATTGGTGTTGGAAATGGTAAAGCAGCTGAAGTTCCAGATGCTATCAAAAAAGCAATGCAAGAAGCTAAGAAAAACTTAGTAGAAGTTCCAATCGTTAACACAACAGTACCACATGAATTTGTTGGAAAATTCGGTAGTGCAAAAGTTTTATTAAAACCAGCTGCAGTTGGTACTGGACTTATCGCAGGAGGAAGCGTTAGACCAGTATTAGAGCTTGCAGGATACCAAAATATAAGAACAAAAGTTATTGGAACAAACAATCCAAGAAACGTTGTTTATGCTACAATAGAAGGATTAAAAGCTATGCAAACAGCAGAGCAAGTAGCTAAAAAAAGAGGTAAAAAAGTAGAAGAAATTTTATAATTAATATAAAATAATGTTAGCGGTAACACATAGTAACACTGATATAAAAAATATCAGTGGAATGTGTACCATGTCAAAAGAAAGAGGAGGTGCAAGCATAAATGAAGCTAGGAGAATTAAAACCAGCTGAAGAAAGAGTTTCAAGAAGAAGAGTAGGACGTGGAATCGGTTCTGGACTTGGAAAAACATCAGGAAGAGGACATAAAGGACAAAAAGCAAGATCAGGTGGCGGAGTAAGAAGAGGATTCGAAGGTGGACAAACACCATTATATAGAAGATTACCAAAAAGAGGTTTCACAAATATTCATGCTAAAAATTATACTGAAGTAACATTAACAATGTTAAACAAATCAACAGTTGAAGATGTTACAGCTGAAACATTATTAGCTGATGGAATAATTGGAAAAGTAAATGATGGAATCGTAGTATTAGCAACAGGAAATTTAGAGAAAAAATTAAATGTTAAAGCTACAAGATTTACTGCAAAAGCAAAAGAAAAAATTGAAGCTTTAGGCGGAAAGGCTGAGGTGATTTAATTGTTTAAAACAATCAAAAATGCATTTAAGACACCTGATGTAAGAAAAAGAATATTATATACACTACTATTAATTGTAGTATTTAGATTAGGATGTTATATTACAGTACCAGGAGTAAATAGTATAACATTAAGCGAAGCAATGAGTTCCAATAATGGAATTGCTGGATTAATTGATATTATTTCAGGAGGAGCATTTTCAAGATTTTCTGTTTTTGCAATGTCAATCAGTCCATATATCACAGCATCAATTGTTATTCAATTGTTAGCTATGATAATACCATCTTTAGAAAGATTAACTAAAGAAGGTGGAGAAGAGGGAAGAAAGAAAATAAATAGATATACAAAAATTTTAACTATTATATTAGCATTAGTTGAAGCAATTGGACTATTTATATCTTATAAATCTTCTGGAATATTTGTAAATACAAACTTTACAACAGCTGCAATGGTTGTAATATCATTAGTTGCAGGAACATCAATATTGATGTGGCTTGGTGATGAAATTACAAATAAAGGTATAGGAAATGGAATTTCTATTATTATCTTTACAGGTATAATTGCAGGATTACCAAGTTTTGTAGTTACATTATGGAATTTAATTATAACAAGTTCAGGATTTAGTACAACAGGATTATTAATGGCTATTGGAATTATAATAGGAGCTATAATTTTAGTTGCTGGAGTTGTATTTGTACAACAAGCTGAAAGAAGAGTTCCAGTGCAATATTCTAAAAAAGTTGTTGGAAGAAAAATGGTTGGAGCACAAAATACACATATACCACTTAAGCTAGCAATGGCTGGTGTTATGCCAATTATTTTTGCATCATCATTTTTAACATTCCCAGCAATGATTATTCAAATTTTTGTTAGTGATATTGCAAGTAAAACAGGATTCTTAGCAGGATTATACAAATTCTCAATTGCTACATCATCTTCAAATGTAGGAATTGGATATGCAATAGCTAATGCCTTAGTATATTTAGTTTTAATTATGGCATTCACATTTTTCTATACTTATGCTACATTTAATCCAGCAGAAGTATCAAATAATATTAAGAAAAATGGTGGATTTATACCAGGAATTAGAGCTGGAAAACCAACAACAGATTACTTATCATCAATTATATCTAAATTAACATGGTTTGGAGGATTCTTCTTAGCAGTAATAGCAATATTACCAATGTTATTAAGATTCACAAATCTAAATATTGCATTTGGTGGTACATCAATATTAATCGTTGTAGGTGTTGCATTAGAAACTGTTCAACAATTAGAATCACAAATGGTAATGAGACACTATAAAGGATTCTTAGAATAATAAATAAATGAATAAATAAGCATATTTATTGCTTAAGTGTTATAGGGAGATACAAAAAAATGTATCACCCTATGATAGTTTTTATCATGTTTGTTATAGAAAAAATAAAATAAAAATCGAATTTTTAAAGAAATTATGAAGATAATAAATATGATAAAGATTATTATGAATAGTCTAATTTATGTCAGGAAAGAGCTAAGGTTAAAAATATAAATTTATTTTTTTAATAAGATTTATGCCTTAGATTTAGAAAGGAAAGGAATTTTATATGGTAATTATTATGTTGGGAGCACCAGGAACTGGTAAAGGAACAGTAGCGAGTCTATTACAAGAAAAGTTAGGAATTAAACAAGTATCAACAGGAGATATTTTTAGGAAAAATATTCAAGAAGAAACTGAAATAGGAAAAATAGCTTCACAATATATATCAAAAGGACAATTGGTACCAGATGATGTGACAATAAAAATTGTTGAAAATAGACTAAACGAAGATGATGTGCAAGATGGAATTATTTTAGATGGATTCCCAAGAACAGTTTATCAAGCAGAAGAATTAGATAAAATTTTAGAAAGAAAAGGGAAAAAGGTTGATATAGTAATTAACTTAACAACACCAGAAGAAGAAATTTTGGAGAGAATTGTAAATAGAAGAGTATGCTCAAATCAAGAATGCAAAGCAGTTTATAATATAGTTTTAAATCCACCAAAACAAGAAGGAATTTGTGACAAATGTGGTTCAAAATTAGTACAAAGAAAAGATGATAATGAAGAAACTGTAAAATCAAGATTAGAAAGTTATTTTAAACAAACAAGTCCTCTAGTAGACTTTTATAGCAATAAACAAGTTTTAGTAACAGAGCAAGTAAGTAAAAGTGTTAATAAATTAGGAAAAGACGTAGCTGAAGAAATAGTAGAAAAATTAAAAAAATAGAAGGAGACGACCTAAATTGGTAACAATAAAATCAAAAAGAGAAATTGAATTAATGAAAAAAGCCTGCAAAGTAGTAGCTTTAACATATCAAGAATTAGAAAAACATATTAAACCAGGAATTTCTACGTGGGAATTAGATCAAATAGCTGAAAAAACAATGAGAAGTTTAGGTGCAATTCCAGCAGAAAAAGGATATGATTCAGGAATACGTGGAATCCCAAAATTTCCAGCATCTATTTGTGTTTCAATAAATGATGAAGTAATACATGGGATTCCTTCAAAAACAAGATTCTTAAAAGAAGGGGACATTGTAAGTATAGACACAGTAGCATTAAAAGATGGATATAATGGAGATGCAGCAAGAACTTTTGTAGTTGGAAAGACAACAAAAGAAAATCAAAGATTAATAGATGTAACAAAACAAGCATTTTTTGAAGGAATAAAATATGCAAAACCAGGAAACAGAATAGGGGATGTATGTCATGCAATAGGTGAATATGTACATTCACAAGGATTTTCTGTAGTAAGGGAATTCCAAGGACATGGAATTGGTAGAGAAATGCATGAAGATCCAGGAATTCCAAATTACGGAAAAGCCGGAAGAGGAATTCGATTAGAACCAGGCATGACTTTAGCAATAGAACCTATGGTAATTCAAGGAAAACCAAATATTTTAGAATTAGAAGATGGTTGGACAATTATAACTGAAGATGGAAGCATGGCTGCACATTATGAAAATACAATTTTAATTACAGAAAAAGAGCCAGAAATATTGACAATACTTTAATTATATTGTATAATGTAGTAGTTATTAACAAAATGGAAAAATGTGCATAATAATAAATTGCTCTTATAGGAGGGGATATCTTGGCAAAGGAAGATGTAATTGAAGTAGAGGGTACTGTAGTAGAAGCATTACCAAATACAAATTTTAAAGTTGAACTTGAAAATGGACATCAAATATTAGCTCATATTTCAGGAAAACTTAGAATGAATTATATAAAAATTCTACCAGGTGATAAAGTAAAGGTAGAACTTTCACCATATGACTTAACAAGAGGTCGTATCATATGGAGAGCAAAATAAAATGATTATCTAAAATCAAAATAGAAATCATATTTATACAAAAGAAACAAAAAGATAATTAAAATGTTTTTTGTAAAGTTTATATAAAAATTAACCCAAAATATATATAAAACTTATAGTTTTTAATAGGAGGTGCAAAAAATGAAAGTAAGACCATCAGTAAAGAAAATATGTGACAAATGTAAAGTAATAAAAAGAAAAGGTGTAATTAGAGTTATTTGCGAAAACCCTAAACACAAACAAAGACAAGGATAATTTGTTTTTTAAAATGCTTATAGCACAAATTAGGATGCGGCTGAATTCTAAAGAATTTAATTCCAATTTGTGTTTATATATATGTCTTAAGAATATCTAAAGACCCAAGAGCATGGGTGCATTTCACCTTTAGAAAAAAATAAAGACAAACTAAATTAATTTTTAAATTTAAAGAAAAAATTTGGAGGTGCAAAAAAATATGGCTCGTATAGCAGGAGTAGATCTACCTAAAGAAAAAAGAGTAGAAATAGGACTTACATATATTTATGGAATAGGATTAACAAGCTCTCAAAAAATACTAGCAAAAGCTGGAATTAATCCAGATACTAGAGTAAAAGACTTAACAGATGAT
>FR884530.1 GCA_000435535.1 Clostridium sp. CAG:575
CGAGGAGGTTTAATTTTAATAATATAAAAAACAGAGAAATCAACTAAGATTTCTCTGTCAGGGATTAATTAACAGAAGTTGCTGTTGCAATGACACACATTTTTATAATTGCTTCTTTGCTATTGGCTCTAACAAAAAAACAACCATTATGACAAAAAGTCGAATCTACTACACCAGATATTTTTGGGAGCTTATCAGTTTGTCCTGCCCATTCTTTTGGAAAAGTAATTCTTTGATTGAATTTCTTTTTTAAAGATGGAGGAACGCACTGTGCAGCCCAACCACCATTTGGATATGGGAAAATTACAAAGTTAATAGGATTGTTTTTTACTATTGTTGCATTAATATTAACAACAGTTTCCATCCAATCTAGCGTTTGAGATGGAATTTCCAAAATACCATTTTTAAAATAATTGCAATCATTCCAATTATTTATTATGGTTTCTTTGGCTATTAACTTACCAATTGTTGTTTTTAATTCTTCTTCTAATATTTCTATTGTTGTTAATAATGCTTTGAGAAATTGATTATTAAAATTATCAATATTAGAGTTAAAACATAAAGGCAAAAAAGAAGAAATAAAACTAAAACAGTGCTTTTCAGTTAAAATTCCATTATCTTCACATTTTATTAAAACCAGGTTGGTGATGATCATACTTTCCACCACCAATATCAACACAAATATTACAAAGATTGAGCATTTCATTATCCCGTGTCCGTAATATATGGATTGACATATTTGAATTAATTAAACATAAAATAGCACAAGCAACTACCTCATCTGAATGGAATATTCCGTTGTGTGTGCAATAGTTAAAATATCTTTCCGTTCTTTAGCTGTAACATCTAAAGAACTTAAAATTTTAATATTCATTAAAATCCCTCCTTAGATTTGTTTGTAGTTATAGTATATAAGTATTTTAACACATAAATTAACATAAATCAAATTTTATTGCATTATTTCATGTTATAGATTATAATTACTATGGAAAAGAGGAAATAAGATGATAAAAAGATATAAAAAGAATGAAATTGAAAATCTAGTTAAAATATTAAAAAATGATGGTGTAATTAGTGTGCCAACTGATACTGTTTTTGGTATATGTGCTAGAATAAATTCAGAGACAGCACATGATAAATTAATAGCTGTAAAAAATCGTC
>FR884531.1 GCA_000435535.1 Clostridium sp. CAG:575
TAAATAAAAATAAATAAAAATAAATAAATAAAAAATATTAAAAAGTATTTTTAAAATATGGCAACATTTTTAATTTTTTTGGCTCGTAAATTGAAAAACCATTTGACAAAAAAGCAAGAGCAGAAAAAGTTTCTAAATTACGAGTAAAAAAATTAGTATCATATATATAATCAGTTTGATAATAAGAATTATAAGATTCAGAGATATTAGAGTTTAAGGAATTTAGAGAATTAGTAATATAACTAAAATTTGTTTCTTTCGCATTTTCTGAAATAGTTTGAGAAATTTTTTTCTTATCTTCTTTTCCTAATTGTTTTTGTGCTTCTTCAATAGTAAAAATATCATCAGTTCTAAACCAAATTTTATTAATTAAATTTTGAACAATAACTTTAACAGAAGAATCATCTTTTAAGGAATTTTTTAGAGATGAATAACTTTGAGTACTAACAATATTTATACATTTTGCTTCTCTACTTAAAGAAAAAAAATCACTATCTGTTTTTGAACAGTATTTATCATATTCATCACAAATAAAAGCAGTTTTTCTTAAATAATTATTAGAAAGAGAAGATAAAATCTCAGTTTGAAAATCTAATTTTAGATAAGTCGCTATTATTTTAGAAAGCAGAGAATATTCTGAAATATTCATATTTAAAATAACTATTTTTCCATTTTTTATTACATCATTAAAACCCAAAAAGTTAAGTTTCTCTTTTGGTGGAGAGAAAGTAGAATTAACCTGATAATCTGATATAAATGTATTAGTAATTCGAGTAATTTCTGAAATTAAAATAGCTCTAGTTCTATCATCTAAATTATCAAATTCCTTTTGAAAAAAATTTAAAGAGGCATTCAAATCATAAATTTGACTAGACTTTAATTTTGAAGAAATAAATAACTGACGTAGAATAGAAACTTTTTGTTTATAATAATCAGGAATAGTTATCAATTTGTGTAATTCTAAAAATGTTACATAATCATTATTATACAATCTACATAGTTTTATAGCTTCCGCTAATATAGAGGATGCTTTATCTAACCAATAAGATTCAGAGTTGTTTTCTGAAAATAATTCTAAAATTGTTTTTAAACGATCAGCAAGAATTTGAGGTTTTAAGTTGGGTTTATATAAAGGATTGTAATAAAAATTAGAATCAAAACCAATAACAATCAAATCTTTAGTCAAATTATAATCATTTGCATATTTCTGAATTTGTTTATAATAATTACCCTTTACATCTAAAATTAGCATAGCAATTTTATCATCTTGATGAGAACTATTGTATTCAAATAATTGTTTAGTAAAAGGATACATAGCAGATGATGTTTTTCCAGAGCCGATAGTTCCAGTAATCAAAAAGTTTTGATATAATCCAGATTCAGGAATATAAATATTTCTATTAGTATCTAAATCTGTACCGATTAAGATATTTAAATCAGAATTCTTATTTTTTTCTAATAAATTATTTAAAGGTTTCTTTTTATTTAATTTTATATTAAAAAATTTAGATAAAAATCTATTAAAAAATAAATTAGATAAAATAAAATTTGAAAAAATATACGTAAAAA
>FR884532.1 GCA_000435535.1 Clostridium sp. CAG:575
GTTTCTACTGTTTTAACTTGTGCTACTACACATGGTCCAGCTTCTATAACTGTTACTGGAATTACATTTCCTTTTTCATCAAAGATTTGTGTCATTCCAACTTTTCTTCCGATTAATCCTTTTTTCATTTTATTTCCTCCTATACGTTTGACCGCATAAGTTATCCGTAATTTGTTCATTTTGAACGGCTAACTTAACTATTGGCTGATACTTTGTATTTCATTTTTTTCAAATGCTATATCAGCTTGGTTTCGTTTTGTAGTTTTAACTAATTTCTATAGTTTTTACTATTTTAAAATCTTATAATTTGATTTCGATATCAACACCTGCTGGTAATTCTAATTTCATTAGACTATCAACTGTTTTTTGTGTTGGGTAAAGAATATCAATAACTCTTTTATGTGTTCTCATTTCGAATTGTTCTCTTGAATCTTTGTATTTGTGTGGAGAACGTAAGATTGTTACTATTTCTTTTTGTGTTGGTAATGGAATAGGACCTGAAACTTTTGCTCCTGTTTTTTTAGCTGTTTCTACTATTTTTTCAGCAGACTGATCTAAAATTACATGGTCATAAGCTTTTAATCTTATTCTTATTTTTTCACTTGTTACAACTGTTGTGTTTGCCATTGTAATTTTCCCTCCTTAAAATAAATTTTGTTTTTGGGTTTCCCCATAAAATAGCGTATTTGCTATTCAAATTACCGTGGCAAGTAAAAACGCATTCTAGTGTTTTGAATATTCACTATATAAAAGCCCAAAATATGCATGATAATTCTGGGATAAGTGCATTTTTATATTAACTTACCGCCTGGTCTCTGCCATGACATGCTCCATTGAAGTTCCCTCCATCCCTACTCCCGTAGTGATGTAGCCACATTCAATTTCAACGCTTAATTCATGCTTATATATTATACAATGCTTTAGTCCGTATGTCAACCCGTTTTTTGACTTTTTTACATTTTTTTGCCAAATGTCCATTCAAAAAATAATAGCAACGCAAAATCAATATATAATTTATAAAAACAATAAGTAAATTAATAGCATGTGAATAAAACATTAATCCACACGCTATTAATTCAAAATTATATTATAATACAACATATTATAGAATAAATAATGCATTTTATTATAACTGAATCAAAAATCTTAACATTTACACATTTTATTCCTGCATTATTTAATTTATCATATTGTTCTATCACTTTCTCAATTTGTTCATTATTTAAGATATTGCTTGTTTCCATGTATTCTTTTGCTAAAAATTTTGCTTTTATCATTGCATCATTTTCTAAATAACTTCTTATTATATAGTAAGTAAATCCTAAAATTAATAAAATAGATAAAAATATCATTTTTGTTTTTATTATTTTTGTTATTGCTAATATGCAAACTATTACAAATATTATATTATAAACATTTGCAAATATAAAATTTGTCCATAACAATCTTTTATCTTGTATTGAATGTAAACATTCATGTGCTATAGTTTGTATCCTTGTATAGCTATTTTTTAAGTTTCCAATAAATATTTTATTTCCTAATATAAAGTACATCGTGCTATTAGCATCTTTATCTTCTTCAATTTTTATATTAGTATTATTTAATTTTGATAATATTTCTTTGCATATTTCTATATTAGTTGGATATTTATTTGTTAACTCGTCAAGTTCTTTAT
>FR884533.1:0-2979 GCA_000435535.1 Clostridium sp. CAG:575
AAAGGAGAAATTATAAAAAAAATATGAAAAATATTGATGAAATATTAAGATATTTTCCGAATAACTTATATAAAATCTTATTTAGTCTTTTTCAAGAAAATAATAAATTAATAAATGAAATACAAGAAATAAGAATTAGAAGTGAAAAACCAATTATTTTAAAACTAATGGAGAAGGATTTGATTTTGCAATATAAAATTCCACAATCAGAAGTATTGCAAATATTAGAAAGATTATGTGAAAATTCAATTTATGCATATAAAAATCAAATTTGTGAAGGGTTTATAACAGTAAAAGGTGGACATAGAATAGGATTAACAGGTTCTTGTGTAATAGAAAATGGAAAAATAATAAATGTAAAATATATATCAAGTTTGAATTTTAGAATAGCAAGAGAAATACTAAATTGTAGCACAAAAGTATTAAGAGAAATTATAGATATACAAAATAAAACAATATTTAATACAATAATTGTAGCACCACCAGGAAAAGGAAAAACAACAGTGTTAAGAGATGTAATCAGAAGATTAAGTGATGGAATAGAAGAAATTCATATGCAAGGAATGAATTGTGGCTTGATAGATGAAAGAGGTGAAATTGCAGCATGTTATAAAGGTGTTCCACAAAATGATGTAGGACTAAGGACAGATGTTATCGAAAATGTGGACAAATATAGTGGAATACATATGTTAATTAGAACAATGGCACCAGAAATAATTGCATGTGATGAAATTGGAAGTAAAGAAGATGTAAAAGCAATTCAATATGCACTTTTTTCTGGAGTAAAAGGCATTTTTACAATGCATGGAAAAAATGTAGAAGATATAAAAAACAATGAAGAAGTTTATAAATTAGTAGAAAATAGACAAATTCAAAAAATCGTATTTTTATAATAATGTTGAATTAAGCATTTTATTGTGAAAGAGGATAAAGTTTTATCAAAAGTTTTGAAATTTATGTTGACAAATTTTAAAAATCGACGGTTCAAATGCTTGACAATTCATATAAATAACAGTATAATAAATATGTATTATTTAAAAAAGGAGAATTGTTATGCTAAAAAAATACTGGAAAAACATTGGAATGTTGATATTAATTATAGCATGTGTATTTAATATAATGAGTAAATTAGTACATAAATTATCATTAAACAAAGAAATGATACAATCAGCACAGTATATTTTTAGTCAACAAGAAAATGAAAATAAAACAAAATAATACTTGAAAATTTAGAAAAAATATGTTATTATGAAAAACAGTCATGTTATTAAATACGAAAAAGAGGTGAATATAATGAAAGAAGGAATACATCCAACATACAACCAAACAACAATCACATGTGCATGTGGTAATGTTTTAGAAGTTGGTTCAACAAAAAAAGATATAAAAGTTGATGTTTGTTCAAAATGCCATCCTTACTGGACAGGAAACTTAAGACAAGAAACAGTTGGTGGTAGAGCAGATAAATTTAAAAAGAAATATGGACTTGCATAAGAAATTAATGGTAGCTTTTAGCATTTCGCTAAGAGTTATTTTTTTTGCTCAGTAATAAAAAGTCCCCACCATAGGTGGAGACTACCAAAAGATAAATTGATTGACTAGTTGTTGTTTGTAATTTAGTTTTTTTAATTGTGCGTTGTAAAAAAACATTTTAACTAGCCAAAGCCTGACGGATATTTCCGCATTTTTTATCCTCCTTTATATTTAATAGATAAAACTATTATACTTTGATTATAACTCAAACTAGCAATAAAGTCAACATAAAATTATAAAATTATGTAAAAAGTTTCAAAAATATTGCAAAATTTGGCAAAATATAATAAAATAGCAACATGGAGGTTAGAAAATTGGATACAAAACAAGAAATAGAAAAACAAAAAGAATATATAGAAAAAGTGAAGAAAATAAACAAAAATTCAAACTTAAAATACAATATTTTAACAATGGGATGTCAACTAAATGAAAATGATTCAGAGAAGTTATGTGGAATGCTAGAAGAAATGGGATATACAAAAACAGATAATTTAAAAGAAGCAGATATTGCATTATTTAACACATGTTGCGTTAGAGAAAATGCAGAAGATAAATTGTTTGGTAAATTAGGAGAATTAAAGAAAATAAAAGAAATAAGAGGAACAATTATAGCAATTGGTGGCTGTATGATGCAAGAAAAGCATATCACAGACAAAATAAAAGAAAGTTATCCATATACAGACATAATATTTGGAACACATACATTACATAAATTTCCAGAAGATTTATATAAAGTTTTAGAGAATAATACAAAATTAGAAGATATTTTAGATATAGATGGAAAAGTATATGAGGGACTTCCAATAAGAAGAGATAGTAGCATAAAAGCATCTGTAACAATAATGAATGGTTGCAATAACTTCTGTAGCTATTGTATAGTTCCATATGTACGTGGAAGAGAAAGAAGTAGAGAACCTAGAGCAATAATTGAAGAAGTAAGAGAACTTGCAAAACAAGGATATAAAGAAATTACACTTTTAGGTCAAAATGTAAATTCATATTTAAGAGTAGAAAGAGAAAAAGGAATCAAATTTGAGGAATATGAAGGAGTAAACTCATTTGCGACACTATTAAAAGCAGTAAATAAAATAGATGGGATAGAAAGAATAAGATTTGTATCCCCACACCCAAAAGACTTTACAGATGACGTAATAGAAGCAATAGCAGAATGCGAAAAAGTATGTAAATTAGTGCATTTACCATTACAATCTGGTAATACAAAAGTATTAAAAGAAATGAATAGAAAATATACTAAAGAGCAATATGTAAGCCTAGTAGAAAAAATGAAAGCTAAAATACCAAATTTAACTCTATCAACAGATATAATTGTCGGATTCCCAGGAGAAACAGATGAAGAATTTGAAGATACTTTAGATGTTGTAGAAAAAGTGAAATTTGAACAAGTATATATGTTCATTTATTCAAGAAGAGTTGGAACACCAGGAG
>FR884533.1:2991-17319 GCA_000435535.1 Clostridium sp. CAG:575
AGAGTTGGAACACCAGGAGATAAAATGACAAACCAAGTTCCAGAAGAACAAAAACATGTAAGATTCGATAAGTTAAAAGCATTAGTAGAAAGCCAAATTGCAGAAAATAATCAAAAATATGTTGGAACAATTCAAAAGATTTTAGTTGAAGGTACTAGCAAAAATAATGATGAAATGCTTACAGGTAGAACAGATAGTAACAAAGTTGTTATTTTTGAAGGAGATAAAAGTTTAATTGGAAATATGGTTGAACTAAAAATTGTTTCTGAACATATGTGGTATTTAAAAGGAGAATTGTTTTTGAGGACAGGTGAAAAAAGATAATGCCAAAAGATGACAAGTTGATATCTATTTTTGACAGAAATAATAAGAAAATGAGGGAAAATATAATGAAATCAATGAATAGTAAAAAATCAAAATACAACGAAAGTGGAATTAATAAACATACATATGATCTAATATTTAGTGATTATCACAATATCCCAAAAGAAGAAAGAATGCCTATAAATAATAGCTATACAATAACATTAATTCAATCTTATACAAAATTTAGAGAAAAAGGGATATTTAATAGGTTATTAAAATTAGTCTTTGAGAAAAAACATAAAGTTGATTTTTCAAAAATTAAATTTAATGAAGAAACTAAAGAATATGAATATAAATTTAATGGTGAAGTTTACACATTTGATAAATTATCAAATAAAATAGAAAATAAGGATATTAAGAAAGAATTAGAATCACAAAAAAGATGTAGACAATGTCATTTAAAATCTATAGAATTAGCAACAGCACAACCAAAAGCATATATATTAACAGGATATGTTAAAAGGTTTGAAGGAAAGTTCTTACATTCTATAGTTGAGATAGAAAAGAAAAAAGAAAAATATATAATTGATTACACCAAAAATTTAATTATGCCTAAAAAACAATATGTAGAATTAACTAGTTTTGAAGAAATTGAACGTATTTCCGATTTAGAATATTTAGAAGTAGTTCAAAAAATTAATAATATTCCTAATATAGAACTTAAAGTATTTTTAACATTTGAAAAGGAGATTATTAAAGAGTTAGAGAAAAACTTTTTTATACTAAAAAAAGATGAAGAGCTAGAAAAAAGCCTAGATAGAATAAGAAAAGAAAAATTAGAAAATAGAAAGAATGTGCAAAATCAGAAAGAAGTAGAGGATAAAGAAAGGGAGTAATAAATATGGCAGAATTTTCACCAATGATGCAAAGATATCTTGAAACAAAAGAACAATACAAAGACTGCATCCTGTTTTACAGACTAGGAGACTTTTATGAAATGTTCTTTGACGATGCAGTAACAGCATCAAGAGAACTAGAACTTACATTAACAGGAAAAGATTGTGGACAAGAAGAAAGAGCACCAATGTGTGGAATACCACATCACGCAGCAGAAATATATGTTTCAAGATTAATTGCAAAAGGATATAAAGTTGCAATATGTGAACAATTAGAAGACCCAAAAACAGCAAAAGGAATTGTAAAAAGAGGGGTAATAAGAATTGTAACACCAGGTACAATTGTAGATAGTAATATGCTAGAAGAAAGAAAAAATAATTTCATTATGTCTATATTTAAAACAGGAATTTTCTTTGGAATTAGTGTATGTGATATTTCTACAGGAGAATTTTATTCTGCAGAAATAAAGGACAACCAAAACTTCCCACTAGTCTTAGATGAAATTGCAAGATATATGCCATCTGAACTTGTAATAAATAGTATGATGGCAAATTGTCAAGAAGAAATGGATAAAATAAAAGAAAGATTTGAATGTTATATTACAAAATTTAATGATAAATTCTTCATTTCAGATTGCAGTAAAATAAAAGAAAAGTTTCAATTATTTGATAATAATCAAAATATAATTGAAAACATAGAAGATAAAACTTTAGCAGTTCCATCAATAAATGCTTTAATAGAATATATTGAACAAACTCAAATGACAACACTTGACCATATAAATAAAATAACAATTTATAATATATCAAAATATATGTCCCTTGATATTAGTGCCAGAAGAAACTTGGAAATAACAGAAAAAATGCGAGACAAATCAAAAAAAGGTACATTATTGTGGGTACTTGACAAAACATCAACATCAATGGGAGGAAGACTACTAAGAAGATGGTTAAATGATCCATTAATAGATACAACAGAAATCAATAAAAGACTAGAGGCTGTTAAGGAATTAAAGGATGATATCATTTTAAGAGGAGATATTATTGAAAATCTAAAAAAGGTTTATGATATAGAACGTCTTGCTGGGAAAATGGCTTATGGAAATGCAAATGCTAGAGATATGATTACACTTAGAAATTCTTTAGAAAAATTACCAGAACTTAAAAAGGTAGTTGCAAATTGTAATTCTAATTTGTTAAAGGATTTATACAAGAATTTAGATGAATTGCAAGATATTTATAAATTGATTGAAAACTCAATTGTTGATGACCCACCAATGACAATAAAAGATGGTGGAATTATTAAATTGGGATATGATGAGGAAATTGATAAACTAAAAACTGCAACAACAGAAGGAAAAAGCTGGATTATTCAGCTAGAAGCAGAAGAAAGAGAAAAAACAGGAATTAAGAATTTAAAAGTTGGATTTAATAAGGTATTTGGATACTTTATAGAAGTTACAAAATCATATTTAGATCAAGTTCCAGAAAGATATATAAGAAAACAAACTTTAACAAATGCTGAAAGATATATAACAGAAGAATTGAAAAACTTAGAAAATCAAATTTTAGGTGCAGAAGATAAAGTCGTAAACTTAGAATATGAAGCATTTACAAAAATAAGAGAAGAAATAGCAAAAAATGTAAAAAGATTACAAACAACAAGTAATGTTGTATCAACATTAGATGTATTAGCATCATTTGCAACAGTTGCAGAAGATATGAACTATTGCATGCCACAAGTCGACAATTCTGGAATAATCGACATTAAAGGAGGAAGACACCCAGTAATTGAAAAAATGTTAGGAACAGGAGCTTTTGTTGAAAACGATACAATCCTAGATAAAGGAGAAAATCGATTATCAATTATAACAGGTCCTAACATGGCAGGTAAATCTACATATATGAGGCAAGTAGCATTAATTACACTAATGGCACAAGTTGGAGCATTTGTACCAGCAACAGAAGCACATATTGGAGTAGTAGATAAAATCTTTACAAGAGTCGGAGCATCTGATGATTTAAGTATGGGACAAAGTACATTTATGGTAGAAATGATGGAAGTTGCCACAATATTAAAAGAAGCAACACAAAATAGTTTAGTAATTTTAGACGAAATTGGTAGAGGAACATCAACATATGATGGTTTATCAATAGCATGGGCTGTTGCAGAATATATAGCTGACAAAGAAAAATGTGGAGCAAAAACATTATTTGCAACACATTATCATGAATTAACAGAATTAGAAGAAAAACTTGAAGGTGTAAAAAACTATAATATTGCTGTTAAAGAAAAAGGAGAAGATATAATCTTCTTAAGAAAAATTGTCAGAGGTGGAACAGACGAAAGTTATGGAATACATGTTGCAAGACTTGCTGGAGTTCCAAAAGTTGTAACACAAAAAGCAGATGAAATTTTAAGAGGATTAGAAAGAAAGAATATTTTAACAGGCAAAAAGCAAGAAAGCAAAAAAGCTGTTGAAGGGCAATTTGACATGTTTAACTATAAATTAGCAGAAATAGCTCATGAAATAGACAAAGTTAATTTAAATGAATTAACACCAATTGATGCTTTAAATACTTTGGTTAAAATAAAAGAAAAAATGAAAAATTAACAAAAAAGGAAGAATGAAAAAGAGAGAAAAAGAGGAAAAGAGGGAAAGAGGAAAAGAGGGAAAGAGGAAAAGAGGGAAAGAGGAAAAGAGGGAAAGAGGAAAAGAGGGAAAGAGGAAAAGAGGGAAAGAGGAAAAGAGGGAAAGAGGAAAAGAGGGAAAGAGGAAAAGAGGGAAAGAGGAAAAGAGGGAAAGAGGAAAAGAGGGAAAGAGGAAAAGAGGGAAAGAGGAAAAGAGGGAAAGAGGAAAAGAGGGAAAGAGGAAAAGAGGGAAAGAGGAAAAGAGGGAAAGAGGAAAAGAGGGAAAGAGGAAAAGAGGGAAAGAGGAAAAGAGGGAAAGAGGAAAAGAGGGAAAGAGGAAAAGAGGGAAAGAGGAAAAGAGGGAAAGAGGAAAAGAGGGAAAGAGGAAAAGAGGGAAAGAGGAAAAGAGGGAAAGAGGAAAAGAGGGAAAGAGGAAAAGAGGGAAAGAGGGACGTTGGTTGAAATTCCCCTATATCCCTGTAAAAGGGGAATTTCAACCAACGTCCCTCTTTCCCTCTTTTTCTTTCGATTCTTTTAAGGTGTTACATTCAATGTTTTATTATTAGTATATATAACCATTCCTGGCTTAGAACCAGAAGGTTTTTTGACAAATTTTACCTCACAATAATCAACAGGAACATTAGAGGAATTTTTTGCCTTGCTATGTTTAGCAGCAATTTGAGCAACCCTAACTAAAATATCATTATCAGGATAAGGCAAATTATTGTCCATTTTAAGTATAGTATGGCTTCCATGGAAGTCTTTAGTATGAAACCATATATCATTTTTACTTGCATATTTTAATGTTAGATAATCATTTTCTTTATTATTTCTACCAACTAAAACAGTGTAGTTATTAATAGAATATTTAATTGGATTAAAAGAAACCTCTTTATTTTTAGTTAATTTAGATTTTTTGATTTTTGATTTTTGCTTTTGATTTGAGGTTTTCGCAGTTTTTTCTTTAAAAATATCATTTTCAGATATTTCTTCAAAAATAGCAGTAATATCATCTAAAGTTGTTGCACTTTCTAATTCATATATAACACTTTCTATATAATTTAATTCGTTCAATGTTTCTTCTTTTTGCTTAGAGACAATTTCCAAAGCATTTTTTAATTTAGAATATTTTTTAAAATATCTTTTAGCATTTATGCTAGGAACATATTTTTTATCAAGTGGAATGACAAGTTTATTGTTATTATCATAATAATTTTCAACTTCAATTGTATCCATATTTTTATTAGGAATATGATACAAATTTGCTGTAATTAATTCTCCATAAATTCTGTATTTATCCATATCTCTGCATTCTTCTAATTTTCCATTAATATTATAAAGACGTTTTTGATATTTTTTCAGAACTTCTAAAATTAATCTTAGCAAAGTATTTCTATGATTTTTAAATTGCTCATTTGTTTCTTTAGAATAGTAAAAATCATCAATAAAAAAGTTCAAATTAAAAGGTTCAGAAGATTTTCCCAAGGCTAAGGAATAATCTTTTAAAATACCATCAGAATTGTATATTTTTTCAAATGATAAATTTTTAGTTCCAATATTTTGGATAATTTGATTTATATAATTAAATATATCCTCCAAACTATCAACTTTTGTTGTAACAAATGAAACAAAATTTTTACTAATTCCATTAAATTTATTAGATATTTCAAGAGGAAGATTGTTATCAATTTTTGCTGAAACTTGAATTTTGATGTTTTTTTGAAACTTTGTATTGTTCTGCATTTTTGTATCTTCTAAATTATAAGAATCAAAGTTCAATATATTAAAGAATTCATCAAAACTCTTTAAATCTAAGAAATTATTTTTATTTGAAGTAGGAAAAACATATTTAGTATGAGGCAAAATATCTCTGTAATTTTCATCAATTTCTTTTATATGTCTTAAACTGTCAACTATAATGCTATTTTCATCTAGCAAAATTATGTTGCTATGTCTACCCATAAGCTCAATAATTAGCTTCTTAGAAATAATATCATCAACATCATCAAATCCCTCTAATTCAATTACAATTAATCTTTCTAAATCAAGAGAGTATATATTTTTTAAACGTAAACCAATAAGATTTTTTCTCAAAAGCATGCAAAAATTAGGTGCAACTTGAGGATTAGCTTTTGGATGAGTAGTTAAATTTAGTCTGCAATTTTGAGCATCTATACATATATTTAAAGTGTAATTTAAGCCATTTTGATATAAGCCTAAAACAATACTGTTTTTATCTGGCTGAAAAACTTTATCAATTCTTGAATTGCAAAGTTCAGATATTTCTGAAACTATTGCTTTTGTAACAATACCATCAAATGCCATTTTTACCAGTCCTTTCATATTTTATTTATATTATCATAATTTATTAAAGGAAACAAGTTTTTCTATTGCTTTTTATAAAATGATATAGTAAAATCAATTTGAAAATAAAGTAAGGGGGATAATAATGAAAAATGCAAAAAAAGCAATATATATTGCAATATTTAGCTTAATATTTATCATACTAGGGACAATAAAATCTAATGCAGGAAGTTTATATTTAAATGACTTAAAATTTGAAGCACAAATAAATGCAGATGGAAGCATGGATGTAACTGAAACATGGGATATTGATATAAGAAGTACAAACACATTATATAAAACATTTAAAACAGACAGTTCAAAATACTCTGGAATAGAAAATGTTACAGTAAAAGAGATAACTTTAACATGGACAGAGCAATCATTTTTAAAAACTAAAGAATGGGCATATCATGTAACAAAAGGATATTATTATGGAACAGAAAATGAGGATGGAGATTTTGAGATTGGATGGGGTGTTGGATTAGACACTAGTAGTGCAACTAGAAAATATGAAATTTCTTATACTGTAAAAGATGCTATAACAAAATATAATGATTATGCTGAACTATATTGGCAATTCATAGGAAAAGATTTTGAAATAAGTGCAAATACAATAAGTGGTGTAATATATCTTCCTTCATCTGTTCAAAACAAAGAAGATATAAAGGTATGGGGACATACAGAAGGATTAAATGGAACTATTTATGCAACAGATACAAATAAAATAGAATTTAACTTAAATAATTTTAGAAGTGGAAGATATGTAGAAATAAGAACATTATTTCCAACAAATTTTATTTCAGTAACAGGAAGAATAAAAAATGTTGATATTTTAGAGAGTGCAGTTAAAGAAGAAACAAAATGGGCTAACAAAGCTAATGCTAAGCGTGATAGAAAAAAATGGTGGCAAGCGAATGGAGAAAAAATATTTTTAATAATATATCTTGGAATAAATTTGCTATTTGTAATTATTTTGGGGAAGAAATTCATTAAACACATAAAGAAAAATAAAGAATTAAAGAAATTTAAACCAACAATGGATTTGGAATATTTTAGAGATTTACCAGACGAAAGAGCAACACCAGGAGAAGCATTTAGATTATTAAATATGAAGCTTTCTAGTTATACATCACAAAATTTCGGAAAAGTATTTTCAGCAGTTCTTTTAGACTTAGCATTGAAAGGATATATAGAAATAACACAAGAAAAGAATGAAAAAGGAAAAGATAGTATTAAAATAAAAATCTTAAAAGAAAATAATGGAAATTTAAAACTTGATGAAGAAAATATACTTCAATTTATAAAGTTAGCAGGAAATGAAAAAAATATATTTACACTAAAAGAATTAGAAAAATATATAAAAGGCCATCCAACAGCAACAGAAAACTTATTAAAAAAGAATTTTGAAAGAACGGAACAGCAGCTAATATCAGAAGGAGTAATAGATGAAGAAATAAAAAAAGAATTTGAAAATTACAGATTATATCAAATACTTTATACAATAAGTGCAGTAGCAATAGTATTTACAGGACTTATAATTTTTATAGTTCCAATCATATTATTTGTTTTAAATGCAATTATGTGTGGAAAAATAGCAAAAAAACTAAATGTACTAACACAAAAAGGTGTTGACCAACAATCTGAATGGAAAGGCTTGAAAAAATATATGGAAGATTTCTCTTTATTAAAAGAAAGAGAAGTACCAGAACTTGTTGTTTGGGAAAGATTTTTAGTATATGCCACAGTATTTGGAATTGCAGAAAAAGTTATAAAACAATTAAAGATTGTATATCCAAACTTTGAAGAATTATCAAATGGAATTACAACATATAGTTACATGAATTTAATGATGACAACAAACTTTAGTAACAGTTTTTCGCATGCTATTAGTTCATCAATAAATTCTTCTATATCTTCAACATACTCATCAGGATCAGGTTCTGGTGGCGGATTTTCTGGAGGCGGAGGCTTCGGCGGTGGCGGAGGCCGGAGGCGGTGGAAGATAAATTAATTAAATACAATACAAAAAATGTATCACACTAAAAAGAGGATACATTTTTTGTTGCAAATTATGTAAAATTATGATATAATACAATTAATATTCGTGAGTACAACGAACTATAAAAAATGTACTATTTTAATAAAGAATACTAATATTTTAGTATCTTTTTAAAAAGATAGGAGATATCTATGAAAAAACGGAAAAAATTATTATTAGTAGCAATTACAATTTTATGTATGTTAAGTTTGACAGGAGCAAGTTGTTCAGAAGAAACTGTCAAGGAGGAAAAAAATTTAGAAAGACTTACTCCTATTAGTGGCAGTGTACTTGAGAAAACACACGATATTGAAGGACTTGAATTTGTAACTACATATGATGTGGGAGAATATGACTTAAGTAGATGGAGAATAACAGACTCAAAGGTTATAAATATGACTGCCAAAGTTACAAATGTTCCAGAAGGTGCAACCGTATTAGTTGAACATGTTCATATTGACATGTCTCTAAAGTCTACAAATCCACAGTTAGATGGGCTTTCACAAGACAACATGGACGATTCTTACCATGGAACATCTCAGGATGGATTTTATGTAAGTGATAAGTATCCATACAAGAATCAGTTTGTAATAGAGGGATTTAGCAAAGATTTGATTGATGGTTGGATGTTTGTATGTGGAGATTATGGCGGTGGCGGCATAACTCAAAGAAGACTTACAGAAAATAATTTAGTGCACGAAGGAAATGTATATGCTAACAAAATGCAGGTAGTTTATGACGTATTAATAAAGTACGAAGGAGAGGAATATTATCATGTTGAGTCAGTATTGGATGAGTTTCTTATTCCAATAGAATATGATAGTAACTAATGTTTTCTCTACTGAATATTAATAGTTTTTTTCAATACCCAGTCAGTTTTTATTGACTGGGTATTTTCTTTTTGAGTTAAAATGTGTTACAGTTTCCTTACTGAATAGTAATTAAAATGTGTCAAAAAATAAAACTTAAGCAAATTATTTCTTGCTTTTTAAAACACAGTATAGTAAAATATCTATATAAATATTTATGAAGCAATTTACAATATAAGAAATAAATATAAGATACTTGAAATAAATATATATATGAATAGGAAAGGAGGATATACTAATCAAATGATTAGTATAAGCTAAAAAATGTCAAAACCAATTGTAGCAATAATAGGAAAACCAAATGTAGGAAAATCAACATTTTTCAATTATTTAGCAGGAAGTAGAATATCAATTGTACAAGACACACCAGGAGTAACAAGAGATAGAATTTATGCTGAATCAAATTGGAGAGGAAGGCAATTTACATTAATAGATACAGGAGGAATAGAACCAGATTCAGAAGATATAATTCTATCACAAATGAGAGAACAAGCCAATTTAGCTATTACAATGGCAGATGTTATTATATTTTTAACAGATATAAGACAAGGAGTTACAGCAGCAGATAGAGAAATAGCCTTAATGCTTAAAAAATCTGGAAAACCAATAGTATTAGTTTGTAACAAGGCAGATAATTACGAAAAAGATAGTCAAGAAGCATACGAATTTTATAATTTAGGAATGGGGGAACCATATCCAATATCAGCAACAAACGCATTAGGAATAGGAGATGTGTTAGATGCAATTTATGAACATTTCCCAGAAAAAACAGAAGACGAAGATATAGATGATACCATAAAAGTAGCCGTAATCGGAAAACCAAATGTAGGAAAATCTTCTTTAATAAATAAAATTTTAGGAGAAAAAAGAACAATTGTAAGTAATATTGCAGGAACAACAAGAGATGCAATAGACACGCCTTTTGAAAATGAACATGGAAAATATGTATTAATAGATACAGCAGGAGTTAGAAAGAAAAATAAAGTAAATGAATCAATTGAAAAATATAGTGTTATGAGAACAATGCTTGCAATAGAAAGAGCAGATGTATGTTTGATGATGATTGATGCAAATGACGGAGTTACAGACCAAGATGCCAAAATTGCAGGAGAAGCACATGAATCAGGAAAAGGTGTAATAATAGTTGTAAATAAATGGGATGAATACGAAAAAACAACAGGGACTTTAGAAAAATATCAAAAAGAAGTCTATAATAAATTATCATATTTATCTTATGCACCAATCATATTCATATCAGCAAAAACTGGACAAAGAGTAGAAAAACTATTTGATATGATAAACAATGTTGCAAAACAAAACTCAATGAGAATACCAACATCAACATTAAACCAAGTAATAAATGAAGCAATAGCAATGGTTCAACCACCAACAGATAAAGGAAAAAGATTAAAAATATACTATGGAACACAAGTAGCAACAAGACCACCAACATTTGTTATATTTGTAAATAATAAAGAACTATTCCATTTTTCTTATCAAAGATATTTGGTAAACCAAATAAGAAAAGAATTTGGATTAGAAGGAACACCAGTAAGAATGATGGCAAGAGAAAAAAATGACCCATAGGGACGGTTCTTGTGGGACAAAAATGACCCAAGAGAACCGTCCCCATGGGACAAAAAAAGGAGGAATAAAAAATGGCAGCATATATTGCAATGGCTATAATAGCTTATTTAATAGGAAGCGTGAATTTTTCTGTTATTATTAGTAAAAAGATGGCAGGATTTGATGTTAGAGAAAAAGGAAGTGGAAATGCAGGAAGTACAAATGTATTACGTACAGTAGGCAAAAAAGCAGCAGTTCTAACTTTAATTTGTGATATTTTAAAAGGAGTAATCTCTATTTTAATAGCAATATTTATTGGCTCAATAGTAAAAGACGTAAATAAAGAATTATTAGTACAAATTGCAGGAATAGCAGTAGTATTAGGACATACTTTCCCAATCTTTTTTGGATTTAAAGGAGGAAAAGGTGTTGCAACTTCGCTTGGAGTTATACTTATGAGTAACTGGCAAATAGGATTAATTTGTTTAGTATTCGCACTTGTTTTAATGGCTTTAACAAGAATGGTTTCTTTAGGTTCTTGTGGGGCTGCAGTTTTATTTCCAGTTTTAACATTATTTATGAATGAAAATTATACTGTACTAACAGATGGAAAAAGTGGAAAAACATATTTTATATATAGTATCATATTGGCAATAATTGTTTTATATAATCATAGAAGTAATATAAAAAGAATTCTAAATGGAACAGAAAATAAACTAAGCTTTGGAAAAAAGTAGAAGCTTTGATATATGAAAGGAATGTGATTAAAAAATGAGAAAAATAGCAATTATTGGAAGTGGAAGCTGGGGAGTTGCATTAGCTGTTCACTTAGCTAGCATAGGAAATGAAGTTAAAATTTGGTCATTTTTGGAAGAAGAAAGAGATATAATCAATAATGAAAAAAAATGCAAATTCTTACCAGGATTAGACTTACCAGAAGGAATTTATTGCTCAACTAATTTTGAAGAAGTAATAAAAGATGCAGAACTTATTTTACATGTAACACCTTCAAAATTTACAAGAAGTACATTTAAACAATACAAACAATATGTCGGAAAAACACCTATTATTATATGTGGAAAAGGATTTGAAAAAGAAACTTTAGAAACATTAGATGAAGTTATTTTAGAAGAAATGCCAGAAGCAAAAGTAGGAGTTTTATCAGGACCAAGTCATGCAGAAGAAGTTTCAAGAGCAATTCCAACAGCTTTAGTTGTAGCATCAAAACATCAAAGCATATTAAAGCTAGTACAAGATGTATTTATGTCAGAAAAAATGAGAGTATATACATCAAATGATGTAAAAGGAGTTGAACTTGGAGGAGCTTTAAAAAATATTATTGCATTTTGTGCAGGTGTAGCAGCTGGAATTGGTTTAGGAGATAATAGTTTTGCAGCACTTATAACAAGAGGATTAAAAGAAATATCAAGATTAGGAGTAGAATTAGGTGGAAAAGAAGAAACATTCTATGGCTTAAGTGGATTAGGAGATTTAATTGTAACTTGTTTAAGTGAACATAGTAGAAATAGAAAAGCAGGAATGCTAATAGGACAAGGAAAGTCTTTAGAAGAAACTAAAAAAGAAGTTGGAATGGTAATTGAAAGTATAGATAACATAGAAGTTGCATATGAACTTGGAAAAATACATAATATAGAAATGCCGATTGTTGAAACTGTTTATAAAGTTTTATATGAAAACTTAAATCCTCAAGAAGCCGTTAAAAATTTAATGACAAGAGATAAAAAAATGGAATAAAATATAGAAATAAAAGGAATAATAAATGAGGAAGGAATGATTGATATGGATTTTTTTGATAAATTAGGTAAAAAAGCAAGTGAGGCATACAAAGTAACAGCAGATAAAACAGGAAAATTAGCAAAAGAAGCAAAACTTAGAATGAAAATGAATGAATTAAAATCACAAATAAATGATATTTATAAAACAATAGGAGAAGAAATATATCAAAAACATACTAGAGAAGAAGAATATAATATTAATGAAAAATTAGAAGAAAGTTGCACTCAAATAGATGTATTAAGTGCAGAAATTGATTCAATATTAAAAGAATGCCTAGAGTTAAAAGATAAAAAACAATGTCCAAATTGTTTTAAGGAAATTGAAAAAAATGTAAAATTTTGTCCATCATGTGGAGCTAAACAAGAAGAAATAGTTAAAGAAGCAGAAGTTGTTGAAGAAAAAACAGAAAAACAAGAAGATAAAAATGAACAAGAATCTGATAATGAAAGCAATTTACAACAAGTCGAAGAAGAAAATAATTTAGAAAAAACAGTAGAAATAGAATCTACTCCAAAATTAGAGAATGGAGAAAATGTTCAAGAAATTTCTTATACAGAAGCTGATGAAGTAGAACAACAATAAGTTTATTACAAAAATAATAATGTCAAATTTTGCGATGAAAAGTGTAAAAATATAATAAAATTATGTTTACAACAAGCATAGGATATGATATAAATAGATTGTCTATTTAGCATATTCTATGCTTTTAAAATTCAAGAATTTTAAATCAAAATCTAGGCAAATCTGCCAAAAAACTCATCAAAAATTAAAATGCAAAAGAAAAAATATTATTTAAGAGTAATAATAAATAATAAAGGAGAAAATAACAAAAATCAAAGGAAAAAGAGAAATATTAAAATCAGTAAAAATAAATGAGCAAAGGAGTTGAAGATTATAGAAAAACAACTATTGAATCCGAAAATTGACTACGTTTTCAAAAGAATATTTGGAAGAGTAGGAAATGAAGAGATAACAGCTGCATTAATACAAGCAATTACAAAAATAAAAATTAGTGATTTAAAGCTAGATAATAGTACAATTTTAGAAAGAGACATAATTGATGACAAAATAGGAATATTAGACATAAAAGGAAAAATTGATAACAACATAAATTGTAATATAGAAATGCAAGTAGCAGATAGAAAAAATGAAGAAAAAAGAATAATGTTTTATTGGAGTAAAGAATATTCAAGAAGTATAAAGAAAGGGCAAGATTATAATAAATTAGAAAAAACAATTTGTATATTAATAATAGATTATGAATTAAAAAAACTAGAAAAAATTCCTAAATACATAATCAAATGGAACCTAAGAGAAGAAGATTATGGAAAATTCATATTGACAGACGTATTGGAATTATATATAATCGAATTACCAAAATTCACTAGATATAATGGCAATAAAAAATATACAAAACTAGATGAATGGATAAAATTTATAGAAAATCCAGAGGTGATTGATATGGAGAATACCAATAAAGAAGTAAAAAAGGCAAAAGAAGTACTAGAAGAAATAAGTCAAGATGAACATGAAAGATATTTAACAGAATTAAGACAAAAATATATTTTAGATCAAAAAGCTATTGAAGATGCAGGATATGATAAGCGGCTATGAAAGTGGATATAGCAATGGAATAAGCAAGGGAATGCAAGAAAAAAGTGTACAAATTGCAAAACAAATGAAAATAGAAAAGATAGACATAAAAATAATTTCAAAAATAACAGGATTAACTGAAGAAGAAATTAATAAAATAAAATAAATTAATAGAATAGAATTATAAAGTAGTATATCTGCTAAATAGATATTTATAAGTACTAATTTAAAGATAGTGCAAAATAAAAAGTGTGCAAAACCAGCACACTTTTTTAATATGGATAT
>FR884533.1:17343-27694 GCA_000435535.1 Clostridium sp. CAG:575
TAATATGGATATCTTTCAAACAAATACTTAATAATACTATCAGCATTTTCCTCAGTTATATGAACATACAATCCTTTATCCAAAGAAATCCACATAACTAAATCAAATTTATCAAAATTATCTATAAAAACACCAATTATCTCTGCAAGTTCAATAGGATTATCATATTTATGCTCCCAATTTAAGTTATTATTAATATCAAAAGAAGTATTATAATAAGACTTTAAAAAACTTTCAATTTCTTTTGAACTTTCACTATATAAATTTACTGAAACCATATAAAAATCCTTTCTATATACTGCAATGCTTGTATAATTAATTAAAAACTTACATAAAACTTGCAATATTTTCTTATAATATTATATTAACAAATTGATAAAAATATTCAAAAGAATATTTTTTTAGAAGTTAGTAAATAATAGAAATAAAATAATAAAAATGGAGGGATATTTTGAACAAGTACAAAAAAATAGCATATGCATTTTTAATAATAATTATTATAGCTTCAGGATTTATAATTTATAAAGTTTCAGGAAAAGATGGAGATATCAATATAAAAGAAAAAGCTGATGCGGAAATACAGTATATAGATGGAAAATTAGTAAATTTATTTAATGAATTAAATAATATAAAATTTGATGGATATACAATTTCTGCCACAAATATTTCAGAAAACGATACATCTACTCAAAGCTCCGAACAGAATTCTAGTTCCTCGAGTTCATCAGGAAGTTCTTCAGAAGGAGATTCTAAAGACAAATCAGCAGGAAACTCTGGTTCTGGTGGAAGTTCTGAAAATGAAGGAAGTAGTGAAAAACAAAACAATAAACAATATACATTAGAAGGAACAGGAGTATTGAATAAAAAAGAAGAAATAAATTGGGAAGAAATAAAAAAAGAAGTAGAAAATGCATATCCTTCACTATCATCAATGACCTTAGACTTATATAAAACAGATGCAAAACATCAAGAAATTTTAGACTTCAATAAAGAATACGACAATTTAATAAAAGCTGTTAAAGAAGAAAACAAAGAAGATACATTAGCCGAATTAGCTAAATTATATGACTATATTCCAAAATTTAAAGAAGCATGTAGCAATGAAAGTAGCCAAATAATTATTGCAAATACTAAAAATTATTTATTTAAGGCATATAGTATTTTAGATAAAGAAGACTGGGCAACAATTGCAAGTAATATAAATCATTCTACACAAGAATTTACAAAATTAGTTACTAATGTAGAAAACAAAAATAATAAACAATATAATATCAACAAAGCATATATTATGATAAATGAAATGCAAAATTCAGTTACACTTCAAGATAAAGAAGTTTTTTTAATAAAATATAAAAATTTACTGGAAGAATTAGAAAATATATGATATAATCTAAAAATAGAGTAAATTGAATAGTCGCTGGTAGCTTCCGAAAGGAACTACGAGAGGAAAGTCCGGGCTCCATAGAGCAAAGATGCTAGATAACGTCTAGTAGGGGCAACCCTAAGGAAAGTGCAACAGAAAATAACCGCCTATTTTAGGTAAGGATGAAAAGGTGAGGTAAGAGCTCACCGCCTTTATGGTGACATAGAGGGCTGTGTAAACCCCATCTGGAGCAACACCTTGTAAAGAAGATTAAACCTGCTCGGTGCCTTCTTGATTTGCGTGGCTTGAAATATATAGTGATATATATTCTAGATAAATGACTATTTTAAAAGACAGAACCCGGCTTACAGATTTACTCTATTATTTTATCTTTATAAAATTAAAAATCAAAAATTTTAAAATCAGATGGTAAATCACCAAAAAAATCCAAACTACATTTAGTAACAGGATGAACAAAATGCAATTTATAACAATGCAAAGCCTGTCTATCAATAAAATCAGAAATAGTCCCATATAAACTATCACCAATTAATGGATGACCAATTGCAGCCATATGAACCCTAATTTGATGAGTTCTACCAGTTTCTAGAGTGCAATTAACTAAAGAATAGTTATTAAATTCTTTCAAAACCTTATAATGAGTAATAGATTTTTGACCATTTTCAGAAATACATCTTTCAATAATGCTATTTTCTTTTCTTGCAATAGGCAAATCAATAATACCATGCTTTTTGTCAAAAATACCATTACAAATAGCTAAATATTCTTTTTTAAAAGTATTTGCTTGCATTTGCTTGATTAAACATTCTTGAATATATTCACATTTGGCAAATAAAACTAAACCAGAAGTGTTACGGTCTAATCTATTAACTGGACGAATTTTTTTATGCAGATTAATAGTATTAAAATAAGATTTTATACCATTAGAAAGAGAATCATCATAATGTAAAATAGAAGGATGAACTGCAATACCAGCAGGTTTATTAACTATTATCATCCAATCATCTTCATATATAATATCAAGAGGCGTTTTTGTTGCAACTATATTAGAATTATCTTCTTGCATTGATAAGTCAACAGTTATAATATCTCCAATATTTGGCGAAATTCTAGTATCACATTTAGTATTATTTAATAAAATTTTATTATTTTTAATCAATCTATTTAACAAAATAGAAGATATATCAAATTCTGTTTTTAATATTTGGTTTATAGTCATTGTATCACTTTTTACAGTATATTTTAATTCCATTCTAAATCTCCTAAAACTACTAAGGACAATAAATCTCCAAAAGACATCTACATCCTAATTATATATTTTTGTCGAAATGCAATTTATTTTACCATTTATAATAAAAAAACACAAATATTTCCTTTACAATTTTTAAAATTATGTATATAATCACATTAGAATTATAATTGATTCAAAAATATAAATAAAATGTTAATATACCAATATAGGAAGGAAACATAATGAGAATAAGATACAAAAAATGGGCAAGACCAGAATTAGAAGCAAGTGAATTTTACATAGATAATCCAGAAGAATATAAGGGAAAATGGAAAGAAACATTTAACAACAAAGAAAATCCGATTCATTTAGAATTAGGATGTGGAAAAGGACAATTTATATCACAATTAGCATCAAATAATTTAGATAAAAATTATATAGCAATCGATTTAGTAGATGCAATGTTGGGATTAGCAAAAAGAAATGTAGAGCAAGTATATTTAGAAAAAAATATGAAACCAGAAAACGTAAAGCTTACAAGATATGATATAGAAAGAATATTAAATATTTTTGAAGAAAAAGATGAAATAGAAAGAATATATATAAATTTTTGTAATCCATGGCCAAAAGGAAAACATAGAAAAAAGAGATTGACACATACAAGACAGCTAGAAAAATACAAACAATTTTTAGTGCCAAATGGAGAAATTTATTTTAAAACAGATGATGACGACTTATTTAATTCAAGTTTAATATATTTTGAAGAAAGTGGTTTTGAAATTTTAAATAAAACATATGATTTACACAATGAACCAATATTTGAACATAATATAGAAACAGAACATGAGAAAATGTTTTCTGAACAGGGAATAAAAATAAAAGCATTAATTGCAAAGAAAATATAAATAAAACAAAATAGAAGAGATAAGGTTGAAAAATAATTACAATTTTGGCTGTGTCAAATTTAAATTTTTCCAACTTGGCTTGTGTCTTAGGAAAGGAATAAGATTAAAAATGGAAGCACCAGATGTAATAGAAATGAGAAAAAATTGCAATAATAGAGAATATGTTATAAAGGCAGTAGCTGAAAAAGGAAAACTTCTTGAATTTGCTGCACCAGAATTTCATGATGATGAAGAAATTGTAAAAGCAGCAATAACTCAGGATGGAGAAGCAATGGAATTCGTTAGTGATAGACTAAGAGATAATAAAGAACTAATGATGCTAGCAATAGAAAAAGCTCCTTGGACAGCATGTTATGCTTCAGAAAGATTAAAAGCAGATAGAGATATAATTATGGCAAGTGTTAAAACATATGGACAAACTCTATATTATGCAAGTGAAAATCTAAGAGATGATTATGATGTCGTAAAAATGGCAATACTAAATAAAGGACTAATAATAAAATATGCAAGTTTACGTTTAAGAAATAATAAAGAATTGGCGGAAATAGCAGTAAAACAAGATAAAAGAGCATATCATTTTTTAAGTCAAGAGTTAAAGAATGATGAAGAAATAAAAGCTCTTATACAATAGAAAAAAAGTTATATTATAAAAATTAAGAAAACCATAGCTGAAGATTAAATTACCCATTAGTAAATTTATTAAAAAGCTAAGTTGTTTCTGTATAATAAAAAGGAGGATTTTAAAATGATAAAAAAAGTTGCAATATTAGCAAATGGAGGAGATGTAGCAGGATTTAATGCTGTAATTAGAGGAATAGTAAAAACAGCAGAAAATAATGGAATAGAATGCTATGGATTTATAGATGGATATAATGGTCTATTAAGAAATGAATATGAAAAATTAAGTACAGCAGAAGATGGAAATGCTGAAGGAATTTTACCAAAAGGTGGTTCAATAATAGGATCTTCAACAAATGCAAATGTTTTTAATTATAAAGTAGTAGATGAAAATGGAAATATAGAATACAAAGATTTGTCAGATGTTTGTGTTCAAAATATTAAAGATGATGGATTTGATTGCTTATTTACTTTAGGAGGAGATGGAACACAGAAATCAGCAAGAGATTTTGCGGTAAAAGGAGTAAATGTTATAGGAGTTCCAAAAACAATAGATAATGATGTTGCTTGTACAGAGATAACATTTGGATATAATACAGCAGTATCAGTTGCTATGGAAGCAATAGATAGACTTCATACAACAGGAGAAACTCATCATAGAATAATGGTATTAGAAGTTATGGGAAGATATGCTGGGTGGATTGCTCTAGAATCAGCAATTGCAGGAGGAGCTGATGTAGCATTAATTCCAGAAATACCATATGACATAAATAGAGTTGCAGAAAAAATTAAAAATAGAAAAAAAAGAGGTAAAAATTTTAGTGTTGTAGTTGTTGCAGAAGGTGCAAAACCAAAGGGCGGAGAAATAACAGTACAAAACACAAGAGATAATGGCAAAGGCGTTGACAATACAAAACTTGGAGGAGTAGGAGAAATAGTTGCAAAACAATTACAAGAATTAACAGGTTTAGAAGCAAGAAACACAACTTTAGGATATATGCAAAGAGGTGGTACACCAACAGCATTTGACAGAGTTTTATCAACTAAATATGGAACAGCAGCAATGAGACTTGCAATAGAAGAAAAATTCGGAAATTTAGTTGTTATAAAAAATGGTAAAATAGATTATGCATCATTAGAAGATGTAGTAGGAAATAACAAAGAAATAGGAGCTGTATCAGGAAACACAACAGAAAGCAATCAAAGACATGTTACAATGGATGATGATTTAGTAAAAACAGCCAGAAGTGTAGGAATTAATTTAGGAGATTAAAAATATTAGAATACGAAGGAGAATATCATGTTAAAAGAAAAATTAAAAAATAAAAAGAGGATAATTATTATAGTATTTATTTTTATAATTTTGGTTATAGCAGGAATAATAATTGTAAATAACAATAAAAAAACAAATGAAACTGAAAGAACAAATCAAATTTATGCAGAAATTGTGCAATCAGATGAAATAACTTTTAAAAGAATATTAGATAATGATAATGAAATAACAATTGCTAAAAGTGGAACAAGAGGATATAAAGAAGAGAAGATTAACGGGAAAATAAAAAAATATATAGTAATAGATGGTAACACATATTATTTGGATGAAAATAACAAAACATATTACGTTTATGATAATAATGATTCTATTTTAACTGAGATAGAAGAAATATTAGATTCTTTGGAAACTTCTCATAGAGAAAAAAATATAGGAAAAGAAATAATTAATTGGAAGAGCTATGATTACGAAGAATTTTCTTCATTTCAAGATTTTTTAGTTGATACAAATAGAGCACTAAAAAATGAAAGTAAAGCTAAAACAAGATTTTATTATGATAACAATAAATTGGTTTATATAAAAACAATATTAGATAATGAAGAAGAATTGGTAAAAGCTGAGATTTCTCATAATAAAATAGATGATAGTTACTTTAAAATACCTTCAGATTATGTAAATGGGGAAGAATAAATTTTATTATTATAATATAAGTCTGAAATATATTTTATAATAATATATAGGTGATCATATGGAAATAGAAGAAAATATAGATATTAGGCGTTTTATAGATATCATTTTTTCAAAAAAGAAAATATTAGTATTTATTATAATTGTTAGTATGGCAATAGGATATGTCTATTCTTATCATTTAAAACAAGATATATATAAATCTTCAGAAACAATATTGCTAGCACAAAATGAAAAAGATGATATGCAAATAACTCAAAATGATTTAAATGTTAATACAAATTTAATAACTACGTATAGCAATATTGCCAGAAGTTATAATGTAGTAGAAACTACTATTAATAATTTAGGAATTCAAATACCAATAAGTGAAGTTCAAAATAATATTGTAGTAGAAGAAAAAAAGAATACACAAATTATAGAAATAACTATAAAAAATAAAAATCCAGAAGTTGCAATGAAATTGACTAAAGAGCTTACAAAAGTTTTTGCAGAACAGGTAAAAAATATTTATAACTTAGAAAATATTAATATTATAGATGAAGCAGAAATAGAAAGTTTTCCATGTAATACAAATCATGTTAAAGATATGTCAATATTTGTTATAATGGGATTAGGATTAATAGGAGTTTTAGTTCTTATTTTTTATATGTTTGATGATACCATCAAACAGGAAAGTGATGTTGTAAATTATACAGGACTACAGGCTTTAGGAATAATTCCAATGGTAGAGAATAAAAAACAAAATTTAGAATTAATATCACATCTGAATCCTAAATCTTATATATCGGAAGCATTAAAAACAGTAAGAACTAATATTTTATATACTACATCAATAAGCAAAAGAAAATCAATTTTAATAACGAGTCCAAAGCAAGAAGAAGGAAAAACCTGGATATCAAATAACATAGCTGTTTCTTTTGCACAAGCAAAAAAGAAAACTATAATAGTTGATTGTAATCTGAGGAAGAAACAAGATATAGAAGAATTTAACATAAAAAATGAAAAAGGATTATCAAGTTGCATAAATAAAATAACTAAAGACAAAATTGAAAATGTTGGAATTATAGGTCAATACATACAAGAAACACAAGTACCAAACTTACATATTTTAATAAATGGGATAATTCCACCAAATCCATCTGAATTGATATCTTCTAATAATATGAAAAGATTAATAGCAACTTTGAAATATATGTATGATATAGTTATTTTAGATTCTACACCTTGCCTAGAGGTTTCAGATAGTGTTGCTTTGTCTTCTATGGTAGATAACACAATTTTAGTAGTAGAAAGTAAAAAAACAAAAATAAATGAAGTTAAAAGAGCAAAAAAATCAATAGAAGATGTAGATGGAAAAATTGCAGGTGTTATTGTTAATAAAAAGAAGTTTAGTAAAAGTGGATATTATGGAAAAAATTATGGATATGGATATTACTATGGACATACCAGTGAAAACAATATTAATATAAAAGAAGAACAAAAAGGATTCACTGTTGAAGAAATTATTGAACAAGCAAAGGCAAATATAAAACAAGAAGAAAAACAAAATAAAAATAGAACAATAAAAAAAGAACAAAACACAAAAGGCCAAAAAGCAGAAGTTAGAGTAATAAAATTAATAAAAAGATTATTTGAAAAAGTTTTAAAGATTCAAAAAAATGTTGATTTAAATTATATAGAACAAGAAAATAGAGAAAAGAATAATAAGCAAAAACAAGAAAATATAAATAATAATATTTTAAGTCAATTAAAAGATTTAAGAACAGAACAAGAAAAACAAAAAAACCAAAACAATGATATTATACAACAAATTGCAAAAATAAAAGAGGATAGAGAGACAAAAGAAAAAAATATTTCAAATAAAATAAATCAGTTAAGAGAAGAAAGAAAAGTCAAAGAAGGAAATATCTTAAATCAAATTGATGGATTAAGGAAAGAACAGAAAAAAAATAAAAATGACGTTCTAAATAAAATAAAAAATTTAGATGATGATAACAAAAATATAAATTCTAAAATTTTAAATTATAAAAAAGAAAATAAAAATTCTAATATAACAAATGATGTAGAAAATATATCAACTTTGATAAGTGAATTGATTGAGAAACATAACCATATAGAAGAAAATATAAATTATTTAAAAGAGCAAAGAAAAGTTGTTATTGGAGACATTAATACATTAAAAGATAAAAATGAATATATTTTAGATAGTATTACAGGACTAAAAACAGAAAAGAGCAATGTATTAGAAATAGTACGTTATTTAAAAGAAGACCAAAAATATATTGTTAGTGATATGGATAACCTAAAAACAGAAAAAGCACAAATATTTAAAGCAATTGAACAACTAAAAATAGACAATAGGAAATTATTAGAGCAAAATGAAGATACAGAAGAAATAAAAAAGTTGCAAATTACTAATAAAAAAATGGCTATAAGAGTAAAAAAATTAACACAAACATTACAAAATTTAGAAGATAAAATTGCTAGTTTACAAGAATTAAATGATAGAATGACAAATACAGAAGATAATATATCACAAGCAAGGTTAATGCAAAGTATGCAAATTAGTAACATAAATAAACAATTGGAAGAATTAAGAAAAGCACAAGAATCTAATCCAGAAGAAAAAATAAAAATGCCTATTGAAGAAAAAGAGAAAAAACAAGAAAATGACAATATTATTAGCATTAATACTTTAAGAAAGAAAAACAAAAAAGCAAAAAAAGTATTTTCAATTAAAGATGATATTATGTATGATGATTTAGAAAATGCTTCTGAAATCATTTTAGATTTAAAAAAGGAAGCTAAAATAGATACTAAAATAATTAATAACTAATTATATAAAAATTTTATTGCATTACAAATATATTATTGATATAATTTAATTATTAAAATACGAAGGAGGAATAAAAAATGTCAGTTAAATTTGTTTTAAATGAAACATCTTATTTTGGAGCAAATGCTAGACAAAGTTTAGCAGAAGAAATTAAAAAGAGAAACTTAAGAAAGGTATTTTTAGTAAGTGATAAATCACTTGTAGAAGCGGGAGTTACAGCAAAAGTAGAAAAAATATTAAATGATGCAGAAATTGAATATTCATTATATGATGAAATAAAACCAAATCCAACAATAAAAAATGTTTTAGATGGAGTTGAAGCTTGTAAAAAAGCTAAAGCAGATATAATTGTAGCAGTAGGAGGAGGTTCAAGTATGGATACAGCAAAAGGAATTTCAATAATAATGACAAATCCAGAAAGAGCAGATATAAAATCATTAAATGGATTATCAAATACAATTAATAGAGGAATGCCAGTTATAGCACTTCCTACAACAGCAGGAACAGCAGCAGAAGTTACAATTAATTATGTTATAACAGACGAAGAAAGAAAAATAAAAATGGTATGTGTTGATCCTAATGATATACCAATTGTTGCAATTGTAGATGCAGAACTTATGGCATCAATGCCAAAATCACTTGCAGCAGCAACAGGAATGGATGCATTAACACATGCAGTAGAAGGATATATAACAAAAGCACATAATGATATGTCAGACATGTTCCATATGAAAGCCATAAAAATGATATTTGAATATTTACCAGCAGCAGTAAATGATAAGGAACCAGTTGCAATAGAAAAAATGGGAATGGCTCAATATATTGCAGGAATGGGATTTAGTAATGTTGGACTTGGAATAGTACATTCAATGGCACATCAATTAGGAGCTGTTTATGATACACCACACGGAATTGCAAATGCAATGTTATTGCCAACAGTAATGAGATTTAATGGTGCAGATTCAGCAACAGCACAAAGATTTAGAGAAATATTATGTGAAATAGGAAGGCCAGATGCAGCCCACTTAAATGACCAAGATGTAATAAATACTTTTGTATGGATGATAAGTGAATTATCAAAAAAAGTTGGAATTACTCAAACAATAAAAGACTATGGAGCAAAAGAAGAAGACTTCGAAATGTTAGCAGACAAAGCAATGGAAGATCCATGTAAACCAGGAAATCCAAGAGAAGTAACAAAAGAAGACTTTATAGAATTATATAGAAGAGCTATGTAACAAAAGCTACCCAAAGGGTAGCTTTTATTAGTGAGAGATGAAAAATTATAAAAGGATCTTCTACTTGATTGAAAAAATTGTTACAGTTCAGTAAGAAATTATACGCTTATGAGGGGCTGGCTCTTAAGGATTTATACTTGATTGAATTTCTAAACTGTTCATTGCGTTCAAAAAGA
>FR884534.1:0-33872 GCA_000435535.1 Clostridium sp. CAG:575
TTTTCTATTTTTCACTCCAATCAAGCATTCAGAAAGGTAATCAAATATAAATACTTAAGATGCAGCCCCTCGTAATCGTATATTTTCTTAATTAACTGTAACTAATAATTTTATTAAAAAATTCTCAAGATATCATGATAAGTTATATAAATTGATAATGCAATTAATATTGAAAATCCTATTAACTGAATATTTATCTCTGTCTTTTCTTTCATTGGTTTTCTACGAATTGCTTCTATTAACAAAATCAATAATTTACCACCGTCTAATGCTGGTATTGGCAATAGATTAGTTACTCCTAATGATAAAGATATCAAAGCTAACATATATACAAATTCTTTAATTCCACTAGTTTTTGCTACTGCTTCTGATATACCAACAGGTCCCATCATTTGGTCTACACTAACTCCACCTGTGAATATCATTTTTATATTATCTAAAATAGATATTGCAAATTCTTTTGTTTCAATTTCTCCATAAACTAAGTGATTAATAAAAGTATCTTCTGCTTGCTTTAAGTTTACTCCTAAATAATATGAAGATATTGTATCTGGTGTTAGTTCTATATTAATCTGTTCATTACTTCTTTCGATTGTCAATAATATTGTATTTTGTCCCTTTTCTTTGATTATTTCTATTGCTTTATTAACATCATTATTAATTTCTTGGTTGTTTACTTTTATAATCTTATCATTTGATTTTATTCCTTGTTTTTCTGCACTACTTCCTTTTTCAACTGATAGTATTTTGGCATTTTCGTCTAAATACATACCTGTACTTTTACTTTTTACTTCTGTTGGTTTTATATTATATGTTAAATTTTCTTCATTTCTTTGTATTATTAATTCAAGTACTTCTCCATTACTTTTTTTCATGACTTTATCTAAATCATATTTATTTTTTATATTTTTTCCGTTTAATTTTATAATTTTATCCCCTTGTTGTAATTCAATTTCTTGTGCTGCATAACCATCTATTACTGAATTAATTTCATTTGTTATATATGTGCTAGAACTTGTCATTAATATAAAATACACTAGTAATCCAAAAATAATATTTACAGTCGCACCTGCTACAACTATTGCCATTCTTCTTGGGATACTTGCCTTTGAAAAAGAGCCTTGGTTTTCTGACCTTTCTTCTTCCCCTTCCATGCTACAAAATCCACCTAATGGTATTAATCTTATTGCATATTTAGTTTCTTTGCCTTGCTTTTTCCAAATAGTTGGTCCAAATCCAATTGCAAATTCATTTACTTTTACTTTGCATAATTTTGCAACTATTAAATGTCCTGCTTCATGTATTGTAATTAGAAAGCCTAATAAAAATATAATTTTTAATGCTGAAATTATAATTGTCAAAATAATTCCTCCTTTTATGATAACGTATTTTCTATTCACAATAATTTATTAATTATTATTTATTATTACTTATTTTTTATAATTTTTTAATCTTCAAAAAGAGGGAATCATAATGTGTCCCTCTTTTTATCCCCTTTATATTATTGTAAATAACATGTATGCAAATGGTGCTATAAAAATAACACTATCTATTCTATCTAGCATTCCTCCATGTCCTGGTAATAAATTACTATAATCTTTTATATCTACATATCTTTTTATTGTTGATGCTGCGAAATCTCCAATTTGTCCTATAAGGCTTAATACAATTCCTGTAATTCCTATAAATATATATGAATAATTAAATGAAAAATATGTATTTAAAATCCATGTATATATTAACATTAATACTACAGATCCTACTGTCCCTGCAATACATCCTTCTATTGACTTTTTAGGGCTTACTTTGCTAAATTTGTGTTTTCCAATTTTACTTCCAACACAATAAGCAAATATATCAGTTCCCCATGATGCAATTAAAATATATCCTATTAATAATTTTCCATTTTCCATTCCATTAACTAATGCTAAAAACGTAGTAAATATTGATACATAGCATATTCCTAAAAAAGTATATGCCATATCTTTAAATGTTGTTTTCATATCTGTTGCAATTACTTGTGCAAATAATACTAATAAAAATATTGGTACACTATATATAAATACTTGTGCTAAATATTGGTGTGGCACAAAATTTATTATAGCGATTAATGCACAACTACAATATCCTACCCATTTTATTGGTTTGCATACTTTTGATATTGCTTTTAAATATTCATCCATTGATACTAATGCTATTAATCCTAGTAATATTCCAATTATATATTTATTTGGTACTAATAACATTACTACAACAGCTAGGGCTACTATAAAACCTGAGGCTATTCTTTTTGAATCCATTTCCATCATATTCCTTTCTCCTAAGGTATCTATTTTTTTCTAGTTTTATTTTATAATTATTTATATCTTTTATTATTTTGCTCCAAATTTTCTATTTCTTTTTTGATAAACACTAATTGCTTCATCTAAGTCTGTTTCTGAAAAATCTGGCCAATATTTGTCTACAAATAAAAATTCAGTATATACTAATTGCCATGGTAAGAAATTGCTTAATCTTAATTCCCCACTTGTTCTTATTAACAAGTCTGGGTCTGGTTGGCCTTTTGTATATAAATTACTAGAAATAAGTTCTTCTGTTATATCTTTTATTTCTATTTCATTTTGTTTTACTTTTTGAGCTATTTCTTTTACAGCTGCTACTATTTCATCTCTTCCACCATAATTTAATGCAATATTAAAAGTAATACCAGTATTATTTTTTGTTCTTTCCATACATTTTTCTATTTTATCTATCATTTTATTAGAAAGATTTTCTCTACTACCAATTATTTTTACTTTAATATTCTCTGAATCTGCTCTTTTGCTATAATCATCTAAATAATTTTGGAATAATGTCATTAAACTATTAACTTCTTCTTCTGTTCTTTTCCAATTTTCTGTAGAAAAAGCATATACTGTAATATATTTTATTCCTATTTTATTAGCATATCTAACTATTTTTTCAAGTGTTTTTGCTCCTTCTTTATGTCCCAATGCTACAGGAAGGTTTCTTTTTTTAGCCCATCTTCTATTTCCATCCATTATTATGGCTATATGTTTTGGTAAGTTATCTTGTTCCATAAGTCCTCCTAAATAAAGTATATTCTATTTGTTTTAGTTATATTTATTTATATTTTTTATTTATTTCTATTTTGAATATATTCAGCTAATTGTTTTAAAAATTTAGCTTTTTCTCCATAATTTTCTAGTTGTTCTATTGCTTCTTTTGTAATTTTATTTAATTCTTCTTTTGCTCCATCAAGTCCATAGTAAGAAACATATGTGCATTTTCCAAGTTCTTTGTCATTTCCAACTGGTTTTCCTGTTATTTTTTCGTCTCCTTCTTCTGAAAGGATATCATCTTTAATTTGAAAAGCTAATCCGATTTTTTCTGCATATATTGATAACTTTTCAATATCTTTTTCTGATGCATTTGCTAGAATTGCTCCCATTCTTACACATAATTTTAATAGTGCTCCAGTTTTATTTTCATGGATGTATTTTAACATTTCTTTTGAAATATTTTGTCCTTCTAATTCTGTATCCAAATATTCTCCTGCTATCATTCTATCAACAGCTACTGTAAATTCTTGAAAAGCTCTTACTTTACTTTCAAAATTTTCTTTATATTGATTTTTTATTGAATACAAAATTTCATTGCTTATTACAATATATGACTGATTTAAAAGTCCATCCCCAGCAAGTAATGCCGTCGCATGGTTAAATTGTTTATGGTTTGTTGGTTTTCCATGGCGCAAATCATCATTGTCTATTTCTGGTAAATCATCATGTATTAATGAAAAATTGTGCACCATTTCTATTGCAACTGCAAATGGCATGCATTCTTCAAAATCACAATTTTCTATATTGCAATTTGTTTTGCTATAATTATCATTTTTTAATAGTTGATAAGTTGCTAATACTAAAATTGGTCTTAACCTTTTTCCTCCAGCCATTAAGCTATATTCCATAGATCTATTAAGTATTTCTTCTGGGCACTTTTCATTCCTTGTATATTTTTCTAATTCGCTATTTACTATATTTTGGTATTTCTTTAAATTTTCTTTGAATTCCATAAAATTTCCTCGATTATATTTTCAAATTTAAACTATCTTGCTTTTATAGTATTACAATCTTTTAAACAGACATAACTTCTTTTTCTTTATCTGCTAAAATTTTGTCAATTTCTTCTACACTTTTGTCTGTTAATTTTTGAATTTGCTCTTCTGCTTGTTTAAGTTCATCTTCTGTTATATTTCCTTCTTTTTGTTCTGCTTTTGCTTCTTCTATTCCATCTCTTCTTACAGAACGTACAGCAATTTTAGCTTCTTCTGCCATTTTTTTGATTTCTTTTACTAAATCTTTTCTTCTTTCTTCTGTTAATTCTGGAAAGGCTAATCTAATAACTTTTCCATCATTATTTGGATTAATTCCAATATCTGATGCTAATATTGCTTTTTCAATTTCTTTTAAAACACTCATATCCCATGGTTGAATAACTATTAATCTTGCTTCTGGTACAGAAACCCCTGCAACTTGATTTATTGGTGTTGGTGTTCCATAATAGTCTATTTTTACTTTATTTAATATTGCAGGATTTGCTCTACCTGCTCTAACTTCTGATAGTTTTTCGCTATAAACACTTATTGTTTTATTCATTTTTTCTTTTATATTTGTATAATCCATAATCTTTTTTCTCCTTTTTTGTCCCATAGGACTGTTTTTTGTATGACATTTTTATCTGTTTATGATATATTTTATTTTTTTGGTGTTCCTAACATTTTTGTTATATCAGCAGATAAAGCTACTAATATAGTCAATAATATGTATAACCAAATAATTCCATCTTTTGTTAATGTTTTTGTTAGATTTTGTAGTGCAAAACCTACTAAAAAATATATACTTAATATAATAATTATTTTTACAAAAACTTTTTTTACACTTTTAGTTGCATTTTGTGTTATTTTATCATCTATAAAAATTCTTTTAGCTTGTGTATTTATGTGTAATGCTATAGAATCAGCAAATTCCTTTTCTAGTACGATTTCTTTCATTGTTTTTTTATCTATTAAAAATTCTTCGTTCTGAATTTTTTCTTTATATAGATTTATACTATTTTTTAAGTTTTCGCCTTTAAATGTATAATTGCTAGCTTTTGCAATTAATCCATATTCAATTATTTTTTCTAATATGTAAAACAAAATGCTTAGTGATGATATTTTATTGAATATAAATATCTTAATTATTAGCAAGATAATTATAAATATAAATGATTCTATTTTATATATCTTAAATACTTGTTGTAGTTCTTCATCTTTTTGCTTATCTATTATATTATCTTTTAATAGCTCATTTTTTATTACTTCTTGTAAATCATTATATTGCACATTATATGAATTAAATGTATTTAATAATTTTTCTTCTAATTCACTTTTTGTAATTTCAATATTTTTAGGGAATAAGAAATTTAACATTATTATTTCATGTTCTTTTATTGTATTTAAATTTACACTGAAATTTGGTTTAATTATATAGTTTTGTGAATTTATATCATTTTCGTCGTATTCTATTTTTAAATAGCCTTTTATATTCATATCAATTATTGCAGATAATATTAAATCAAAATTATTATTTGTTTTTTTATCATTTATGCTGCCTATAATTATTGAATCCATTTTTGTTATTTCTTGATTTGTTATATTTTTATTGGTTTGTGAATTATAATACTTTAAATATATCCATATAATTATAATTATGTTTATAAGTATTAGTATTAGCATAGATTCTCCTTATTTTACTAATGTTCCTATATGTTCCCCTTTAACTGCTCTTACTATATTTTCTGGGTCTGCAATTCCGAATACTAATAGTGGTATATTATTATCTCTACATAATGCTGTTGCTGTTGAATCCATTACTTTTAAGTCTTTTTCTAGTACTTCTAAATAAGATATTTTATCATATCTTTCTGCATTTGCATCTAATTTAGGGTCTGCTGAATATACTGCATCAATTGCTTTTCCTAGTAATATTATATCTGCTTGTATTTCTGTTGCTCTTAATACTGCTGCTGTATCTGTTGTAAAATATGGATGTCCTGTACCACATGAAAAAATTACAACTCTTCCCTTTTCTAGATGTTTTTCTGCTTTTCTAATTATAAATGGTTCTGCTATTTCTCTCATTTCAATGGCTGTTTGAACTCTTGAATATATTCCTCTTGCTTCTAGTGCGTCTTGCAATGCTAAACCGTTCATCGCTGTTGCTAACATTCCCATATAATCTGCTGTAGCTCTTTCCATTTGGTGACCTTGTCTTCCTCTCCAGAAATTTCCTCCTCCTACAACTACGCCAACTTCTACTCCCATGTCTACTACTTCTTTTATTTTATCACATATTTTTCCAACTGTTTCTACATCAACACCAGTTTTCTTTTCTCCTGCTAATGCTTCTCCACTTAGTTTTAATAATACTCTTTTGTATTTTGCTTCTGACACTTTATTCACTCTCCTTAACTTTTTATTATATGCATTCTATCATATATTTTATAAATTGAATAGTGTTTTTTAGATTTTTGGCAAAAAAAAAATAATTACCGATTATTACAGCTTTGTAATAATATATGTATATATTACTGACCTGCAAACAAAAAATCCTTTTGGGTTATTTTCCAAAAGGATTTTTTAAATTATTTTAATTGATTCATAACTTCTTCAGCAAAGTTTTCTTCTTTTTTCTCTATTCCTTCACCTTTTTCAAATCTTGCAAATGCAACAACATCACTATTTGTTTCTGTTAGTAATTGAGAAACTTTTTTGTTTGGATCTTTTACAAATGCTTGGTCTACTAAGCAGATTTCTTCATAGAATTTTCCGATTCTTCCTTGTACTATTTTTTCTGCTATTGCTTCTGGTTTTCCTTCATTCATTGTTTGAATTTTTAGGATTTCCATTTCTTTATCTACTCTTTCTTGTGGTACTTCTTCTTTTCTTACATATTCAGGTCTTGCTGCAGCTATTTGCATACAAATGTCTTTTGCAACTTCTTCTGTTCCTTTTGACATATTTACTAAAACAGCTATTTTCCCATCACCATGGATATATTTTGCAACTAATCCTTCAGCTTCAAATCTTGCAAATCTTCTGATTGATAAGTTTTCTCCAATTGTTGCTATTTTTCCAACTAATGCTTCTTGTACTGTTTTTCCTTCTTCGAATTCAGCTGGTTGTGCTAATAATTCTTCTACGTCTTTTGGATTTTTGTCAACAACTTGTTTTGCAACATTCATTACAAATGTTTTGAATTCTTCATTTTTAGCAACAAAGTCTGTTTCTGAGTTTACTTCAACTATTGCTCCTGTTTTTCCATCTTCTGAAATATATGCTTCAACTAATCCTTCTGCTGCAACTCTTCCTGATTTTTTAGCTGCTTTTGCAATTCCTCTTTCTCTTAAAAGATCCATTGCTTTTTCCATATCTCCGTCTGTTTCTGTTAAAACTTTTTTGCAGTCCATCATTCCTGCACCTGTTTTTTCTCTTAATTCTTTAACTAAGCTTGCTGTAATCATTTAAAATTCCTCCTTTTATTAATCATAACTTTTTGTTATGTATTTATTTACAAAAAATTGTTTAAAAAGGCAAGCTTGCTACGTCCGAATCATTTTCGCACGAGCGTTGCTCGCCCTTTTCATAATTTATTATTCTGTTACTTCTTCAGCGTTTTCTACAACTTCTTCCATTGATGCTGGTTCTGTTGTTTCAACTTGTTCTTCGCTTTCTTCAGCTTCAAAGCTTTCACCTTGTTTACCTTCGATAACTGCATTTGCCATAACATCTGCTATTAATTTAACAGCTCTTATTGCATCATCGTTTCCAGGAATTGCATAATCAACTTCTTCTGGATTGCAGTTTGTATCTACTAAACCAATAACTGGTATATTTAATTTTTTAGCTTCTAATATTGCTATGTGTTCTTTTTTAGGATCTACTAAGAATATAACTCCTGGTAATTTATCCATTTCTTTGATTCCACCTAAGTTTCTTTCTAGTTTATCCATTTCTTTCTTTAATAAGATTACTTCTTTTTTAGGTAATCTATCAAATGTTCCATCTTCTTGCATTGTTTCTAAGTCTTTTAATCTTTGTACTCTTGTTCTAATTGTTTCAAAGTTTGTTAACATTCCACCTAACCATCTTTGATCAACATAGTACATTCCTGATTTGATTGCTGCGTCTTTAACACATTCTTGTGCTTGTTTTTTTGTTCCTACGTCAAATGTACCATCTTCTTGCATTTTTTCTAAATCTTTTAATCTTTGTACTCTTGTTCTGATTGTATCGAAGTTTGTTAACATTCCTCCTAACCATCTTTGGTCAATATAGTACATTCCTGATTTTTCTGCTGCTTCTTTAACACATTCTTGTGCTTGTTTTTTTGTTCCTACAAATAGAACTGTTTTTCCTTCTTCTGCTTGTTCTTTTAAGAAAGCATATGCTTCATCGATTTTTTTAGATGTTTTTTGTAAATCGATTATATGGATTCCGTTTCTAGCTTGGAATATATATTCAGCCATTTTAGGATCCCATCTTCTTGTTTGATGTCCAAAGTGAACACCTGCTTCAAGTAATTGTTTCATTGCAACTACTGCCATTTTAAATTCCTCCCTTTTTGTTTTTACTTCCATAAAGTTCATCATTTAAATAGGACCAATTCTTGGCACTTCCCTTTAAACTTGCTTTATGTGATTAATACGCATATTATTATAACAACATTTTAAGTTAAATGCAAGCTTTTTTCATATTTTTATTCACATTTGTTATATTATTTTACAATTTATTGTAAAAATATTGCATATACTTATAAACTGAGTTTGCCCAATTTTTATCTGTTGCATATTTTTGGTTAACACCTGATAAATTTGCTCCATTGTAATAGATTCCAACAGCTTTTTCGCCACCATATATTGCTGTTCCCTTTGGATTTAAATAATATTTTACTAGTACTCTTGCTAATAAATCTATGCTTTCTGAATAGTTTGAAAATTTATATGCTCCATTATATGGATTTGAATCATATGCACCATATCCAAATAAATTATTTTTTTGTAATGCAATATTTGATTTTCCCCAATTACTTTCATGGACTCCTATTGATGCTACAAATATTCCATTTATATTATATTGTTTTTCTATATAATAAAAATATTCTGCATTATTTTCAAATATTTTATTTTCATCTTTGTCATCTTTTAATACTTTTTTAAATTGTTCTAAGGTTAGTCCACTTGGTTTATTTAGCTTCATTTGAAAATTTAGTGTAGAGATTAATTCTTGTTTTGTCTTTGTTGTCGCTTTTTCTTCTATTTTATTTTCTTCTGCATTTGGTTCTATAAATGTTGTACATTCTGCTTTAATCCAGCCTTTTACTGTCTGATATGTAACCTGATACCAACTATTCCTTATATCTAAAACCACTAATTTTTGATTTTGCATTAAAGTCTTTAATTTTTCGCTTTCTTGATTTGGTTCTGACTTCAATTCTAGGATATCAGTTGTAACATATACTGTATCCCCTTTTTTTACTGTATAAGAATTTGTATATTTTGCTCCACCTATTTCTATGATTTTATTTAATGCTGCTTTTTCTATTGAAGCATTTATTTGTTCTTGAGAAATTAACTCACCATTTTTATATTCTTTTTGTGTTGTTATTTTTTGTGTTCCAGTTCTTCCTTCTTGTACTACATATGATATACCTTTTGGAATTTTTATATTTGTTCTATATTGTGTTAAATATTCTAATGTTTCTTCGGTTTGAACTAATTCTGTTTTTATTCCTTGCTCTATTTGATTTTGTATAATATTTTCTACATAGTTTTCATCTAGCTTTTCAGCTTTACTAATTTTAATTTTATTACCTTCTGTGCTTTTATTTTGGTTTGTTATGTCTGCTGATACTTCTAGTGTTTTTTCTTGTGATGGATATATGTATATTTCATAAAACATATATGTATATAATATTGTAAAAAATAAAAATGCAAAATAAATTATGCCTTTTAATGTAATTTTTATTTTATTTTTTTCTTTAGTTTTCATATAATCACCTATTTTTATTTTAATATTCTTGTAGTTTTTTGTCAATTTTTTTATCTTTTATTATTTTGGAATATTATTCTACATTTCTGTTATACTAATACTAGAATTTAGGAGGTAAAATATGGCTGAAAACATAAAAGAAAGCATAAAAAATAAAGACCTATTATCAAATAAAAGATTAGCTTATATAGATATGGGCCTTAGTTTAAATTCTATAGATAATTTAAGTCCTTCACATTATTTTATAGATTTATCCAAAAGATTCATTAATAATGAATTTGAATATGAAGAATTTGAAAGTTTACTAAAAACTTATTATAATAATCAAGACTTATCTAATATAGATATTCAAAAAGAAAAAGAATGCGATTTTGTTACATTAAGAATTTCTAAGCTTTTGGAAGATTCTAGCTTTTTTCTTAGCCCTCTTAGCCTTAAAAATATTCATCTTTTCTTATATAGAAATATTTTTCCTTTTGCTGGAAATTATAGAAAAACTCCAATTTTTCAAAAAGAAGATATTTTAAGTAATAACATAATATATTTTGTTTCAACTCAGGATATCTCCTGCTGTTTAAAAGATATATTTGAGAATGAATTTAGTTTTAATTTTTCAACTATGAATACAGATGATATAATTAATCATTTTTCTAACTTTCTTTCTCGTGTTTGGGAAATACATCCATTTTTAAAAGGTAATACAATAAGTATTTGTATATATTTTTTAAAATATTTTTATCATCTGGGATTTGACCCTAATATTCAGTTAATCGTAGATAACAGTATATATTTAAAAAATAGTTTAATTAGAAGTATTTATAATGATTTTCCTAATGGTATCTATGCTAATCCTTCTTTTTTAATTTCATTCTTAGAAAATTTGCTATATTCTAAAAATAACATTTTAAATAATGATGATTTATATTTAAAAAACCATTTTAAATTAAGTGTTAAAATAGCCAAATTTTCACAATAATATTTTTGGTTAAAAAACCAATAAACTCTATTTTTGTAAAGTTTATTGGTCTTTTTTCATTTTTACATAACATTATTGACATATAAGTATAATTATGATATACTAAAATACTAGAGTGGTATACTTAGTATAAATTAATATTTATTTGTTAGATATTTAGCTTATATATTGAAAGGAGTGTTGTTAGATTTGAAAAAAGAGCAAATCATTCAATCAGCAAGAGAATTGTTTCATCAGTTTGGTTTCAAAAAAGTTTCTATGGATGAAATAGCTCAAAAAGCAGGAGTTACTAAGAAAACAATTTATATGTATTTTGATAGTAAAGAAGATTTGTTAAAATATTTTATCCAAGAAGAAATACAAAATATGGAGAAAATTGTTAAAACTGTTGAAGAAAAAAATCTTGATTTTTTTGAAACAGTAAATCAAGCAATATATGGCTTACTTGAATATAGAAAGCATCAAGACTTTTTAAATGTTATCGCAAAAGAAGCTGAATGGCTAAAAAATCCCGTTATTGTTGACAATCTAAAGTTGATTGATGAAAAAATCCAAAATTACATAAGAAAAAAATTAGAAAAAGCAAAAGAAAATGGATATATTGATTATCCTGATTTAAATATTACTACATTTTTAGTTTATAAAATGTATATTGCTTTGATTATTGAATGGAATGATAAAGATAAAAATTTAGATGACCAAATGATAGCTCAAAGCATTGTAGAAATTTTAAAAAATGGTTTAAGAAAGGATGTTGAAAAAAATGAAAAATATTAAAAACAATAAGTTTTTTACTATTATAATTTTTATAGTGGTACTATTTATACCATTAATTTATAGTTTCTTCTATTTAAAATCTTATTGGGATCCATATGGAGATTTAAGTGGAATGAAAATTGCTGTTATTAATTTAGACACTGGAAAAGATGGAGAAAATCAAGGTAATGATTTTGTAAGTAGTTTAAAAGAAAGTGCTACTTTTGATATTCAAGAAGTTAGTAAAGAAGAAGCTGAACAAGGAATGGAAAAAGGAACATATTATGCTTCAATAGAAATTCCTGATAACTTTACAGAATGCTTATTAAGTGCTTCTACAACTGATAAACAAATTGCTCAAATAACTTATAGCCCTAATCAAGCTACAAACTATTTAGCTACTCAAATTGTAAATAGTGCAGTAAAAACAATTGAATTAAATCTACAATCAAAAATTGATAAACAAATTATTGCTAATCTAGCAAGCAAACTAAATGAAGTTCCAGATAGCTTAGAAAAAATAAGTGATGGAACAGATTCTATATTAAGTGGTTCTAAAACTTTAAACTCTGGCTTAAAACAAATTAAGGATGGTACATCAACACTAACTAATAGTTACTCTGAGTTTAATACTGGTGTACAATCTGCTTATTCTGGAAGTCAAAGTTTAGAAAGTGGAATTTCTCAAGTTTCTTCTGGTGTTAATACATTACAGTCAGGAAGTAAAAGTTTAGATAGCGCTATTTCTCAAATTAATTCTGGAGTTGACCAACTATCTGCTCAAAGCGGTCAGGGAATTAACCAATTATCAGCTGGTATATCAGCATTAGATAGTGGTACTAAAAATTTAAATGATAGTATTCCAACATATGTTACTGCTACAAATACTTTAAATACTATGTTAAATAATCTTGTTGCACAATGTGAAAATTCTACAGATCCTAATTTACAAGCTTCTGCTGCTCAACTTAAATATGTATTAAATACTAAATTTTCAACTTTAACTGCTTCTGGTGAAGCTTTAAAAACTGGAGCAAGTACTTTATATGCTGGAACTCAAACATTATCAAATAGTGCAAGTGGCTTAAATCAAATAACACAAGGTATTCAAAATTTAAAAACTACTTTATCTTCTGTAAAACAAGGTACATCATCTCTAAATAGTGGAGTTAATACTTTATCAACTGGTGTTAATACTTTGTCTGCTGGAAGTTCTAGTTTAACAACTGGATTAGCTAAGTTAAGCTCAAGTTCTAATCAAATTAATGATGCTTTAAATACAATAAATGCTGGTACATCTTCAGCTTATAATGGAAGTTCTTCATTAGTATCAGGTATTCAGACTTTTAAAACTTCTGTAAATGAAGGCTTACAAGAAACAAACGAACAATTAAAATTACTAGATGGAATAGAAGAATTTGGAGAAAACCCTGTAAACTTTGAAACTGATGCTTATGGTGAAGTAGGCTCATATGGTGTTGCCTTTACCCCATTATTCTTATGTATTGGTTTATGGGTTGGAGCTTTAATGTGTTATGTTGTTTTATATTATGACCATGATAATAGATTTGGAGTATTAGGAATGACTAATAAAAATAAATTGTTCCAAAATATATTATATATTGGTATTGGTGCTTTAGAAGGTTTACTTACAGGTATCTTACTAAAATTAAGTTTAGGTTATGCAGTAGAAAATGTTGCTTTATATTATGGCTCTAGTATATTAATTGGAATTACATTTATGAGTATTATTCAATTTTTAATTAGAAACTTTGGTGATATTGGTAAATTCTTAGCTCTTATAGTTTTAGTTTTACAATTAGCAGCATCTGGCGGAACTTTTCCAATAGAGACTATAAATAAAGGTTTCCAAGTAATTTCTCCTTATCTACCTATGACTTATTCAATTAAATTATTAAGAGAAATTTTAGTACCTACATCAACTAATTTAAGAAGTTCTTATATTTTAATTTTATTATGTATTTCTATTATTACTTTTGCAATTACTACTGTTGTTGATATTGTTAAAACAAAGAAAGCTACTAATGCTTAATAATATAAATTACAACAAAAAATCAGCTTATAATTTTATTATAGGCTGATTTTTATTTTTATTAATAGTTGTGTTGTTTATTTATTTTTTAATCTTTTCCTAATACATATGGATTTGCTTCTGTTCCGTCTCCACCTGCTATGTAAACTCCTTCGTTCATTACTACTACAGGGCGGATACCCCAACAATCATTTGCATATTGACTATGCACTTCTCCGATTGCTATATATACGTGGTAATGAACCATTAGTAGAAGCAAGCCAATAATATGAACCTATTGCTATTTTTCCAGTATTTCCAATATTATTTAAAAAGTCTTCATATGTCATTGCATGTACTTCTTTTATTAGATTTAATTGATTCTTATCTTTATACATATCCCAACTTCTTGGTTTTACTTTTACTCCAATACTTGATGTATTATAATTTATCTTTCTTGTTCCACTTGACAATAAATATTCTGCTGAATTTGGATCATTACTTGAAAAAACAAAATTTTCTGGTGAACCTGCGTGTATTATTTTCATTATATAGGTCTTTCCATTTTCTTCTTTACTCTCTAATATTTGCCATCCATCATAATTTGGTGTTCCATACCCATTTCTTGGTGATACACTTTTATTTCTACTTATTATTATTTTTCCATTATTTATAGAACTAGCATTTGTAGTATCTCCTTTATATGTAAAACCTCCAAATGTGAAGTTTAATCCATTATCATCATTTAGTTTAAACGTTGAATTATAATTTTTTTCAATATTTATACTATATAATTTATTTTCATTTAATCCGTTTACTCCATATATGTCCTCATATGTCCATTCTCCTGCATCATATTTTACTAAATCTTTAGCAGCTTTGTATTTATTAACTTTGATATTTACTTCTTTTGTTACTGTTTTTCCATTATATGTTCCTGTTGCTGTGAATGTATATTTTCCATTTTTTGTTATCGCATATGGCAATGTGTCTGAATCTGTTCCATCTTTTAATTTAACTGTACATTCTGTTCCAAATTTTTCTAATATTGCAGTAAAATTAATGTATAATGTTGTTTTTCCTTTTATTTGTGAACTATCCTCTACAGAATTTGCAGAATTTGTATCTGTTAAGCTTGTTCCTATATATGGTTCTCCTACTATTATTTCTGGTTCTATTAATATTGTTTCTTCTCTTTCTTTTCCACTTGTTGATATTACTTTATATATATATTCTGTTCCTACTCCTATTGTATAATCTATTGACTTTTCTTGTTTTGTTCCAAAACACTCTATAATATTTCCATTTGAACATTCTATTTTATCTATTCCATTTTCACTATCTTTTACTTTAATAAGGATTTGTATTGTTCCATTATTCCTTGATTTAATTTCATATGAAAATTCTATATTATTTTCATTTACTATTTCTGTTATATTCAGATTTATATCTATGAAATATGATTTTATTACTCCATCTTTTTGTAATGTTACTTTTTTACCTTCTGCTGTTTCATTCTCTTTTAATATTGGATTATATTCTGATAATTTTTGTGTTAGCCATTCTTGTGTTATATCATCAAGTGTAGCTTCTGTTAATTTTTCTACTTGTAATTCTTGTATACTTAAATTTAATTTTTCTTTCATCTCTGACTCTGTCTGTGTTTGTTTGGCTTGTTTTGCTCGTGCAAATAATCCATTTTCTCCTGTCAATGTTGCTATTGCTACTCCTGATAATATTAATAAAACTATTATTGTTATTATTAATGCAATTAATGTTATTCCAAAATTTTTTTCTAATCTTTTGTTCATATTTAATATTCTCCTTTATAGTTATAGTTATATTATAACTTTTAAAAATATTATAGTCAAAATATAACTTTTTGTCAATAGTTACATTTTGACTTTTTATAATATATTAGAGGTGATTTTAATGTTAAGAATTAAAGATTTAAGAGAAGATAAAGATATGTTACAAAAGGAAGTTGCTGATTTGCTAAATATTTCCCAAACTAATTATAGTAAATATGAATTGGGAAAAATTAACATTCCTATTAATACTCTAAAAAAGCTTGCATTAATTTTTGATACTAGTATTGATTATTTGTTAGGCTTGACAAATGAAAGGAAGCCTTATCCTAGAGTATAAAAAAACGACTATGTTTTTTTATTGTAACATAGTCACTTTTTATTATTTAAACTCCCATTATATTATATCCACTGTCAGCATATATTACTTGACCAGTTATTGCTTCAGACATATCACTTAATAGAAATGTAGCTACATTTCCAACCTGTGTTGTTGTTACATTTCTATGTAATGGTGACTTTTCTTCTACAACTGTTAGAATTGAAGAAAAATCTTTTATACCTTTTGCTGATAATGTTTTTATTGGTCCCGCAGATATTGCATTTACTCTTTTTCCTTCTTTTCCTAGATTTTCTGCTAGATATCTTACACTTGATTCTAATGCTGCTTTTGCAATTCCCATTATATTATAACCTTCTAGCACTTTAGTTGAACCATGATATGTTAGTGTAACTAAATTTGCATTTTCTTTTAATAAATCTAATTCTTTTGCAATTCTTGCTGCTAAAACAAATGAATATGCGCTTACTTCTATAGCATGCAAATATCCTTCTTTACTTGTAAAAATAAAATCATTGTGTAAATCTTCTGTGTTCGCATGTGCTATTGCATGCACTATTCCATCTATTTTTCCATTTTCTTCTTTTATCTTTTTAAAAGTATCTCTTACCAATTCATCCTCTGATGCTCCATTTAGTACATATGCTTTACTTCCTTTAAACTCAGAAATCAATTCTTCTATTTTACTCTTATTATCTTCTCCCATATATGTAAAAATTAATTGTGCACCATTTTCATATGCTGATTTGGCTATTCCAAATGCAATACTCCATTTGTTTCTTATTCCCATTATTAATATTTTTTTATCTTTTAATAACATTTTTTACCTCCTGATTTTTCTCTATAAAACCACTTATATTTCTAAATTTATTATATCTTTCTTCCCTAATGTCATTTGGATTCATTTTTGACATTCGTAGAACTTCTTTTCTGATTTTGTTTTTTATATTATTTGTTATTTGTTTAAAATTTTCTTCTGTTATTTCAAGTGGTTCTTTTATAATTTCATCAATTACTTTTAAATCATATAAATCTTTTGCTGTTAGTTTCATCTTTTCCGCAGCTTCTTTGTATCTACTTGAATCTTTCCATAAGATACTGCTATACCCCTCTGGTGATAATATTGAATATATTGCATTTTCCAGCATATATACTTTATTAGCTACTCCTATTGCTAATGCTCCACCTGATGAACCTTCTCCAATTATAATTGATATTACTGGCACTTTCAAGTTTGCCATTTGAAACATTGACTTTGCTATTGCTTCTCCCTGTCCTTTTTCTTCTGCTTCAACCCCTGGATATGCTCCTTTTGTGTCTATAAAAGTTATTACCGGTCTATTAAATTTTTCGGCTTGTTTCATAAATCTTATTGCTTTTCTATAACTTTCTGGATTTGGCATTCCAAAATTTCTTTCTATGTTTTCTTTTGTTGTTCTTCCTTTTTGTTCTGCAATTATCGTAAAATTTTGCTCTCCTATTTTTCCTAATCCACAAATTATAGCTTTGTCATCTTTAGAAATTCTATCTCCATGTAATTCTATAAATTCTTCAAATATGTTTTCTATATAATCAATTGATGTTTTTCTTTTTGGATTTCTTGCTATTTCTACTCTTTCCCAAGCTGACAATTCTTTTATCTTTTTATTTTCAGAATTTTCTTTATATTTCATTTTTATTATCTTTCCTTCCTAAAATTTGACATAGCCAAAATTGTAATTATTTTTCAATCATTTAACCTCATTGATGATACTTTAGTAGTCTATAAATGGTCTCTTTCATATCTTCTCTTTTAACAATTTTGTCAATAAATCCATGTTCTAGTAAAAACTCTGCTGTTTGGAATTCTTCTGGTAATTTTTCTCCAATTGTTTGCTCAATTACTCTTTGTCCTGCAAATCCAATTTTCGCTCCTGGTTCTGCTAAAATGATATCTCCTAAACTTGCAAATGATGCTGTAACTCCCCCATATGTTGGGTCTGTTAGTACAGATATGTATAATAATCCAGCTTCATTTAGTTTTGTTAATGCTGCAGTTGTTTTTGCCATTTGCATTAATGCAATTATTCCTTCTTGCATTCTTGCACCACCTGAAACAGAAAATATTATTAGTGGTAATTTTAACTTAATTGCTTGTTCAATACTATATGTGATTTTTTCTCCGACTACTGCACCCATACTACCCATTAAAAATCCGCTATCCATTATACAAATTACCACATCTTCTCCATTTATCTTTCCAGTACCACATGCAATAGCTTCTTCTAAACCTGTTTTTTCTCTTAAGATTTTTATTTTTTTTGGATAGTCTTCTAAGTTAAGTGGATTGCTGGTTTCTATGTTTAATTCAAACCTTTTGTATGTTCCTTCATCTATAATTGTCTCAAGCCTTCTTCCTATATGTATTCTAAAATAATGTCCACAATTAGGACAAATACTTAAATTTTCTCTAACCGTCTCTTTATACAATATTTCTTTACAATTATCACATTTTACCCATTTTCCAATTGGGATGTCTATATTTGTTTTTTTGTTTTTAATGTTATTATTTTCTCTCTTTTTTATTTGGTCGACAATCATTTATTTAACATCTCCTTCTCAATAAAAGATGTATCAAAATTTCCTCTTATAAAGTTTGGATTCTTTATTATTTCAAAAAGGAAATCTCTATTTGTGTTAATTCCATCTATAACTAGTTCTTCTAATGCTCTCTTCATTTTGCTTATTGCCTCATTTCTATTTACTCCAAAAGTTATTATTTTTGCTATCATAGAATCATAATTTGGTGGAATTGTATAACCATTATATATTGCAGTATCTATCCTAATTCCATTTCCCCCCGGCAGATTTATTTCATTTATCTTTCCAGGTGATGGCATAAAATTTTTGTTTGGATTTTCTGCATTTATTCTGCATTCTATAGAATGACCTCTAAATTCTATTTCTTTTTGTTTAAATTTTAGTTTTTCACCTGCTGCAATTTTTATTTGTTCTTTTACCATGTCTATTCCTGTTCTCATTTCAGTTATTGGATGTTCTACTTGGATTCTTGTATTCATTTCCATAAAATAAAAGTTTTTGTCACTATCAACTAAAAATTCGACTGTTCCTAAGCTGGTATATCCTGCTGCTTTTGCTGCTTTTATTGCTACATTTCCCATTTTATTTCTTAGTTTTTCATCAATTATCGTTGATGGTGTTTCTTCAACTATTTTTTGATGATTTCTTTGTATTGAACAGTCTCTTTCTCCTAGATGAACTATATTTCCATATTCGTCTGCCATTATTTGTATTTCCACATGGCGTGGTTCTTTTATATATTTTTCTATATATATTTCATCATCATTAAAAGAATTTTTGGCTTCTTGTTTTACAACATTATAATTTGTTTCTAATTCTTCAAATGAATTTACTACTCTAATTCCTTTTCCACCGCCACCAGCTGCTGCTTTTAATAAAACTGGATATCCTATTTTTTCACACACTAAAATTGCTTGTTTTAAATCTTTAATGCTCCCATCAGATCCTGGAATAACTGGAACTCCTTCTTTTTTCATCATTTCTTTTGCTTTTGACTTATTTCCTAATAAATCTATAACATTTGATTTAGGTCCTATGAATTTTATATTTGATTCTTCACATATTTTGGCAAATTGAGCATTTTCTGAAAGAAAACCAAATCCTGGATGAATACTATCTGCCTTTGTAATCATTGCTGCTTCTATGATGTTTTTTACATTTAAATAACTTTTCATAGAATTTGCAGGTCCTATACAAATCGCTTCATCTGCTAGTCTTGTATGTAGAGCATCTTTGTCTATTTCTGAATATACTGCTACTGTTTTTATATTCATTTCTTTACATGCCCTAATTATTCTAACTGCTATTTCTCCACGATTTGCTATTAATATTTTGTTCATTTACTATATTTCTCCTTTTCCAAAGCATTAGCCTATTTTTATAAAATTTAATGTATAATTTTTTAATTTTCTACTACCGCAAAAGTAAATTCTCCTTTTGCAACCAAATTTCCATTAACTGTTGCAATTCCTTCTCCTACTCCAATAGGACCTTTTCTTTTTATTATATTTACTTCCAGTTTTAACCTATCTCCTGGTACTACCATCTTTTTAAATTTCATTTTGTCTATTCCTGCAAATAATGCATTCTTTCCTTTGTTTTCTTCCATAGAAAGTATTGCAATTGCTCCAGCTTGTGCTAATGATTCTGCAATTAAAACTCCTGGCATTATTGGCTTTCCTGGAAAATGCCCTTTAAAGTACCATTCATTTATATCTACATTTTTGTAGGCTATTGCTTTTTCTCCTGGTGTGTATTCTTCTACTTCATCTATCATTAAAAATGGTTCTCTTTGTGGAATTATTTCTTTAATCTCTTTTTTATTTAACATTTTTATCTCCTACTTTTTAACTTATTCTAAATAATGGTTTTCCATATTCAACTGCTTCGCCATCTTTTACTAAAATTTCTACTATTTTTCCATCATATTCTGATTCTATTTCATTCATTAATTTCATTGCTTCAATTATGCACAAAGTATCTCCCTTTTTTACTTCTTTTCCAATTTCTACATATGGTGCTGATGTTGGAGCTGGTTTTAAATAAAATGTTCCTACCATTGGAGCTTTTACAATCTTTCCTTCTATTTTAACATTCTGTTCTTGATTTGTTTGTGTATTTATGTTTTCTTTTTGTAGTAAATTAGCATTTTCTACTTTTAAATTTTCTACTTCTCCTGATATGATTATTTTTTCTGCTTCTTTTTTCATTCTTATTTTTGTACCATCTGGAAAATCTATATCAATTGCTGAAAGTTTTGAATTTCCAACGTCTTCCATTAGTTGTTTTATTTTTTCGTATTCCATTTTTTAATCACATTCCTTCCACCTTTTTATTATGATACTACTATTGTGTCCACCAAATCCCAAAGAATTTGACATGACTACATTTAATTCTGCTTTTTCTGGTTCATTTACAACTAAATTCAAATCACATTCTTCGTCTTTTTCTTTATAATTTATTGTTGGTGGTACTAATTGTTCTTCTAGTGCCTCAACACATATTATTGCCTCAACACTTCCTGCTGCACCAAGTAAATGCCCCATATTTCCTTTTGTTGAACTGACTTTTACTGTTTTTGCTGAATTACCAAATGCCTTTTTAATTGCCATAGTTTCTGTTGAATCATTTAGATGTGTTGATGTTCCATGTGCATTTATGTAATCTATTTTTTCTGGAGTTATATTTGCATTTTGCATTGCTCTAACCATTGCATTTGCTCCACCTTCTCCATCTGGGCAAGGAGATGTTATATGGTATGCATCTGTTGTTGCTCCAAAACCAATTATTTCTCCATAAATTTTTGCCTTTCTTTTAATTGCATGTTCAAGTTCTTCAATAACCAGTATTCCTGCACCTTCTGCCATAACAAATCCATTTCTTTCTTTATCAAATGGTATGCTTGCTCTATTTTTATCTGTACTGCCTGATAATGCTTTCATGTTTTCAAATCCTGCTATTCCAACTTCACATATTGCTGCTTCTGTTCCTCCTGCAATTATTACATCTTCTTCTCCCAACTTTATTGTTTTATATGCTTCTCCAATTGCATGTGTAGATGATGCACATGCTGTTACAACTCCCATAGATTCTCCTTTAAATCCAAATTCTATTGCTACATTTCCTGCTGGCATATTTGCAATTGACATTGGAATAAACATTGGAGATATTCTTTTATTTCCTTTTTCAAAATCAATTTTGCATTGTTCTTCTATAGTTTTTAGTCCTGCTATCCCTGAGCTTACAAAAATACCTACTCTATTAAAGTCTGTATTTTCTGTTGTTATTCCGCTTGATACTACTGCTTCTCTTGCTGCTATAATTGCCAATTGAGATGATTTATCCAATCTTTTTGCTTGCTTTTGATCAAAATAATCAAGTGGATTATAACCTTTTATTTCTGCATCTAATTTAGTTTTAAAATTCGTTGTGTCAAATATTGTTATTTCATCTATTCCACACCTTTTATTTTTTATACCTTCCCATGTCTGTTTCACATTATTCCCTATTGGAGTTATTGCTCCCATTCCTGTAATTACTACTCTTCTATTCATTTTTATTTTACCTTTCTTAAATTTTGGTTAATTAAGTTGGAAAAGAATTAAATTTTAGTACATTCCACCATCAACCTGAATAACCTGACCCGTAATATATGAACTATCTTCCGATGTCAAAAATTTGACAACATTTGCAACATCTTCTACTGTCCCCATTCTTTTAAGTGGAATTTTTTTACTAATTTCTTCTTTTACCTCATCTTTTAAAATATCTGTCATTTGTGTTTCTATAAATCCTGGTGCTACTGCATTTACAAGTATATTTCTGCTTCCAACCTCTTTTGCAAGACTTTTTGTAAATCCTATTATCCCAGCTTTTGATGCAGAATAATTTGTCTGTCCAGCATTGCCACTTATTCCAACTACAGAAGAAATATTTATAATTCTTCCTTTTCTTTGTTTTATCATGTATGGAATTACATTTTTTGTAATATTAAATGTTCCAATAAGATTAACATCAATTACATCTTCAAATTCTTCTTTTTTCATTCTAACAAGTAATGTATCTTTTGTTATTCCAGCATTATTTACTAAAACATCAATTTTACCATATTCTTTTATAATGTCATTTACCATTTGTTGTGTAGAATCAATGTCCGTTACATCTCCTTTTACTGCTAAAAATTTGGCATTTGTTTTTTCTATTTCATTTTTGATGTTTTCTAAATCATCATTCTCTTTTCTATAATTTATCGCAATATCATATCCATCCTTGGCTAGTGTTATTGCAATTTTTTTTCCTATTCCTCTAGTTCCACCTGTTATAAATGCTACTTTACTCATTTAATTTTGCTCCTTTTTTGTAGATTATGATTATTTTATTAACAGAAAAATATCTATAATTTAGTTAAGATTTGATAGTTCTGTTAATTCTTCAATTACTTTTTCTAACTCGTTACAATTGCTTATATTCATTATTTTAACTGGACCTTCAAACTTCATTCTTTTTACAAAACTACTCAAAGTTTTTCCTGGTCCAATTTCTATAAATGTGTTTATTCCGTTGTTATACATTGTCTGCAAGCATTTTGTAAATCTTACTGGGTTCATTATATGTTTTGATAAAATATCTACTATATTATCTGTTGCCTTGTACATTTCTCCATCTATATTTTTTACAACCTTGCTGTTTTGTTTATTTATATTTATTTGTTGTAGTTCTTCTTTCAATGCTTCTGAACATCTTTCTAATTTCGATGTATGGAATGGTCCTGATGTTTTTAATATACTTACTTTTTTAGCTCCCGCTTCTTTTGCAAGCTCTTCTGCTTTTAAAATTGCCTTCTCTTCTCCAGAAATAACAATTTGACCTATTGTATTGTAATTTGCTGGTACTACGAAACCACTTTTTACTTTTTTACATATATCTTCAACTTGCTCTTCATCTAACCCCATTATAGCTGCCATTTTCCAGTTTCCATTAGGTGTTAAATTCTGCATTATTTTTCCTCTTTTTTCTACTAATTTCACACCATCATCAAAACTAATAACTCCATCCTCAATTAATGCTGTGTATTCTCCAAGACTTAATCCTGTTGACATTTCTGCATTTATTCTATTTTTCTTTAAAATTTCTAATATGGCTAAACTTTCTGTTAATATTGCAATTTGCGTATATTGAGTCTCATTTAATAATTCGTCTGGTCCTTCAAATGATATTTTCTTTATATCAATTCCTGTAATTTCTTGAACTTTATCATAAATTTTTCTTACTTCTTCGTATTTTTCATATAAATCTTTTCCCATTCCAATTACTTGTGCTCCTTGACCTGGGAATAAAAATCCTATTTTCATAATTTCCTCTTTTCTAATTTACAATTATATAAAAATATATAACTGATTAATATTTATTGAGTAGCTATTTAATTTATATTTTATTGATTACTAATAACTTTTCAAATTCATTGCAAAAACTTGATATTATTTTCATTCTATCAACATTTATTCCAAATTCCTTTTTTATTGATGTTGCTATATTTTCTATGTCTTTTGTAAAGTTTGCTTTTTCCGTATTTATTCCAATTCCTATTACTAAAAGCTTTACTTTATCTGCATTTACTTTACTTTCAGTTAATATGCCTCCTAGTTTTTTGTTGTTAAACATTATGTCATTTGGCTTTTTTATATCTAGTTGTATATTATATTTTTGTTTAAATATTCTTACTAAGATTTCTGCAATTGCTATTGTTATTCCTTCTACATTTTTTATGTTACAATCTGTTTTTATATATAGTGAAAATGCTATATTTTCTGTTTCATCTGTGTGCCATATTCTCCCATGTGTTCCTTTTCCTTTTGTTTGAATATCTGCCATTATTATTGTTCCATTTTTTATATTGTTATTTTTTATTCTCCTCCAAATTTCATCTTGTGTTGAGTCTATTTCTTTATAGTAAATAAATTCTTTTCCAAGATAATTTGTTTTTAAATTTTCTAATTGCATCAATTTTACCTCTTCTTTTTGTAACTAATTTGATTTTTTGCATTATAGAAAGTTTTCCATTTCTTGTTATTTTGTATTATTTTATCTTTGTAGTTCAGCATTAATTCTGTCCAAATTTGCTTGCCTTTTTATTTTATTTGTTGTTGTTTTAATAAGTGGTTCTTCTGTTAAAATCATTCCTCTTATTGCTTTATATTTTGGTATTTGGGCATTTATTTCTTTTATTTTTTCAAGTATAACTTTGTTAATATCTTCTATTTTTTCAACATTATAAACATTTTTTATAATTTCTTTATCATAAACAATTTGAACATTTATTTTTATATTTTCTTTATCATCAGTTTGTTGTTTTCCAAAAATAAAAGATTCTTGAACCCCTTCAATCTTATTTACTAAGTTTTCCATCTCTTCTGGAAAAATATTTTTACCATTTTTTAGAACTATAACACTTTTCTTTCTTCCACAAATAAATATATATCCTTCATCATCAATTTTAGCTAAGTCTCCTGTATGGAACCATTCTCCGTCGAATGCTTCTTTTGTTGCTTTTACATCATTATAATATCCTAATGCTACATTTGGACCTTTTACAAGCAATTCTCCTATTCCTTCTTCATTTACATCTATAAGTTTGACCTCATCACTTGGAACTGCCTTCCCTATAGAACCTAGTTTGTACTCTTTATTTGTTCCAACAGCTACGACTGGTGATGTTTCTGTTAATCCATATCCTTGAACAAGATTTATTCCTAATAATCTATATTTTTCTTCAATCTTACTGTCAAGTGATGCCGCTCCACTTATAAATAATTTAATATTTCCACCAATTAAATTATGTATTTCTTTGAAGGCGTTTTTTCTTTCTTCCATTGATGAACTTTTTAGTTTTTCTTCTTTTTCTAGTATCTCTTTTAATTTACCTTGCTTTTCTATTTGTTTTCTTATAATCCCAAATATTCTTTCATAAATTCCTGGAACACAAGCCATAACAGATACTTTGTATTCGTTTAAGTTTTCTACTACATGTCTTAATCCATCGCAAAATACAGTTTGAGCACCCTTATATAATGCAAGTAGGAATCCTACTGTACATTCAAAAACATGGTGTATTGGCAATATAGAAAGTACTACATCATCTGAAGTTACATCTAATATACTTCCTATATCCATTAAATTTGAACAAATATTTTTATGCGAAAGTGCTACAACTTTTGATGCTGATGTTGTTCCAGATGTAAATAGCATTATACTCATTTTCTCATTATCTATTTTAGCATTTATAAATTCTGTATTTCCTGATTCTATTAGTTCTTTCCCTCTTTTTATTAGTTCTTGCTGTGAATATATTCCATCTTCATTTTGATTTCTATCCATAGAAATTAAATGCTTTAATTTATTGTTTTCATTATATTTTATCTTTATTAATTCTTCTTCATATTTACTTGAATAAAATATTGCTTCAACTTCTGACCTTTCTATTAATGTTTCCAATTCGTTTTCTGGTAATGCTTTATCAAGTGGAACTACTATTCCTGTTCCACAAACTATTGATAAATACGCAATTTCCCATTCATATCTGTTTTCCCCTATTACTGCTATTCTTTTATTTTGTAATCCCATGTCAATTAGTGCTGTCCCTAGCGCATCTACCATATCTCTTACTTCTTTATGTGTTATTGTTCTATATGTGCCTTCTGTAATTTTTATTTTATATGCAATTTTGTCACTGTATTGATTTTTTGTTTTGTTTAGCATATCTTTTAAATCTGTTATTTCTATTGTCTTATATAATTTTTTACTCAATGTTAATCTCTTTCCTTTCTTAAGTTTTAAATTTGTTCTTTTATGAACTAAATTTTAATTTTTTGTTAATTACTTTTTAGTTTTTTATATTATTTTTATATCATATTTTTTTCTGCAAGTCTTTATACTGATAAGTCAGTATAATAATGAATTCTTTAATTGATATGCTCTAATTTTTGCAACAAAAAAGTTACAGTTCAGTATGAAAACATATAATTAAGTTGGGTCTATAATATAAAAAAAAGCAAATTACTAAATATTGTTTTATTTCTAAAACTCTATTAATAATTTGCTTTTTCCATATTATATATATTTTTTTATTGAAATCTTGAAATTAATTCATCATATTTATTTGCTAAAGAATCTTTAGTAAATACTATGTTATCATTTTCTATTGACCATGAATTTCTATTTGTACTTAAAAAGTTTATAACATCTTCTGATGTATGTAGCATTTCTATTACATCATTAATTGAATTTTCTACAGTTTTGTCTTCTCCTTCTTTTTTGATGTCTCCAATTATTTCATTTTTATATAGATCTGTGTAATAAGAATCTAGTCCTTTATCATTTATATATGACATTGCTTTTTCTTCTGTAAAAAATTCAGCATATTTTGTTTTATATTCTTCTAATAGTGCTTTTGTTTTTAATAAATATTCTTTTGTTTGTGTAAAATTTGGTCCATCTTCTTTGTAATTTTCTGCTGTCAAGCTTTTTGTTATTCTTTCATCTTGTAAAATATCTGCTATTTTTAACATATTATCAAAGCAATCTTTTAAATAGTTTTTATATGCTTTTTCTACAACTTGATAATCTTTTTTTGTAGTTGTTCTTTCTAATACTTTATTTACTTCATCTTTATCAACATTTTCTTTGTTTACTAGTTCATCGATATATGCCATCTCTTCTTTTAATTTGCTTTCTTGTTTCAAGTCTGATACTACCATGAATGCAATAATCGCTACTATTATTGCTACAATAATTCCAATTCCTATAAAAATTTTCTTTTTCATTTTTTATTTCCCCCTTATTTTTATGGCTTAATCTAGTACGCTTTTTGATTTATACATGTAGATTATGTATTTTTTGTCTGCCTTTATGTATTTTATTATAATATACTAAACTTATTTTTGTATAGTATTTTTCTTATTTTTCTATATTCTAATTTTTACAGGCAATATTCAAAATTTTAATAATATATATTTAAAAATCCCCATCGTACTTGATGTACTTGGGGAATTTTTTATTTACAGTTATTCATATAAAATTTTTTCTCTGCTAGTTTATCTTGAACTCCTCTTAGAGCTTCACCAAATCTTTGGAAGTGAACTACTTCCCTTTCTCTTAAATATCTTAATGGGTCTATTACATCTGGATTATCTCTACATAAATCAATCAATTTCTCATAAGTTGCACGAGCTTTTTGCTCTGCTGCCAAATCTTCTTGTAAATTTGCAATCGGATCTCCCTTACAAGCTAAGCATGTTGCGTCAAATGGAACTCCAGCTGCTGATTGTGGATATACGTCAACTCCATGGTCTGTATAATATGGTCCTAATCCTGCTTTTTCTATTTCTTCTATTGATGCTCCTCTTGTTAATTGGTGTACTATTGTTCCTACCATTTCTAGATGGGCTAATTCTTCTGTTCCAATATCATTCAATATTGCTTTTGCATTTTGATCAGGCATTCCAAATCTTTGAGATAAATATCTTAAAGATGCTGCTAATTCTCCATCAGGTCCACCATATTGTGAAATAATAACTTTTGCAAGTCTTGGATCTGGGCATTTAATATTTATTGGATATTGTAATGTTTTATTATAAGTCCACATTAGCACATACCTCCTTCCCAAGGCCATGGTTCTTCAATCCATCTCCATTTATTACATGGGAAATTGATTGTTAATGGGCCATATACTTTTTGATATTTATCCTTTAACTCTTTTGCTTCTTTGCAATATTTTCTATGCAAACATAATGCTCTATCATCTTGTGGATGTGTATCCAAATATAATGCAAGTTCAGTTATTGCAAAATCACAACATCTAATTTGTTGCAACATTTCTTCCTTTGCACAACAATCTATTGTTCTACCTTGACTATTTATGATTGTATTTTGTACTATATTTAAATCATTTATATTATTGTCATTGCATCCACAATTTCTATTTTCTTCTATTGACATATATTACAGCCCTCCTTTATCGAATTTCTTAATGCTATATAATCTATTTCACGCATTGATTGACATGGTTCATATGGACTAACTAATTCTGGGAAAATTGTTCCCATCTTTAATCCTACGCATGGTTTAAATGTTTTATCCATATATTGAATTGGCACATAGCTTTGTGCTAACATTGGATATTCTGGAAATACACTATATTCTTCATCAAAACCGCATTCACAGCAATCCATGTATTCATTTTGATTGCATTGTGAATACACACTATTTGCTACACTATTACAGCTTTCTTCTATAATATCATTATTTAAATCGCATGAATTATTATATTGATTATTCATACAACTGCATTGTCTATTTCTTCCAAACATATTTGTTTCCTCCTTTATTTACATTATATGAGTTTTTTTGACATTGGTTACCCAGCTCTAAAATTTATCAAAAATCAATACTTCAGTTGATTTTTATATAAAATCATGTTACAATATTTACATAATTTTTTATAATCTCCTATATGCAACTTGTGGAGTTTAATATATAGTAACTATTAACATTCAAAACAATTATCAATTGACAGGGAGGACAAAAATGAAAGATAAAATTAAACTTTCAAAAAAAGATTTGGCTTTTATACTGGTCTTTGAACTAATTCTTATTGCTGCACTAACAAGTATAATATTATTATCTATTTACTCAGATAATTTTGGCATACATATCATCATAGCTACTCTTTTTGCTCTTTTCTTTATTGGATTTATTGTTCCTAATTTATTAATATCACGTCTTAGAGAATATAATATATTATTAGAAAACAAAAAATTTGTTTTACAAAAACTTTCTAAAACAGACTTTACTGAAGTTATTCCAATAAAAGATGAGCCAATGCATGAAAACTTTTTGACCAAAGAATTGACTAAACGGGCAAAATTTTATGCTATAATCATGAGTGATAATACAATAATGATTACACTTCAATTTAATCATGAAAATGATAAAATTTATTATGGTGGTCTTTATGCTGAAAATTTTATGGAACATTTTAAAATTATTGACTAAATTTTATTTTTCATTTACATCAAAAAAGGTGAACTTGTATGTTCACCTTTTTTTTGTTTTGATATCCTATTTAGTTAATTTTTTAATTAGATTTTTAAAACTCCACCAATAGTTTTACTTTCTTTTCCATTTTCAGTTTTTTTAGCTCCACCAACAACTACTAGTAAATCACCTTTTTCAAGGATTTCTTTATTTTGTAATTTTTCAATTCCTTTTTCTATAGTAGCTTCTATATTTTCTTCTTTTTCTACATAAACTGGTGTAACATTCCAAGCTAAAGCTAATTGGTTAAATGTTCTTCTATTATCTGTTATTGCTAATATTGGGCATCCAGCTCCCATTCCAGCTAATCTTCTTGCTGATTTTCCTGTATTTGTATAACATAATATTGCATCTGCTTTGATATTTTTAGCTATTACACATGCTGAATATGAAATATTTGCTTCTAAATCATCTAATTTGATATTTTCGCTTTCATCAAATCTTTTCCAGTAATTGATTTCTGGTTCTACTCTATTTGCTATTTTAACCATTGTTTGTACACATTCTACTGGATAATCACCTTGAGCGCATTCTCCTGATAACATTATTGCACTTGTTCTATCATAAATAGCATTTGCAACGTCACTAGCTTCTGCTCTTGTTGGTAATGGTTGATGTGTCATTGATTCTAACATTTGTGTAGCTGTAATAGCTGGTTTGCATAGTTCGTTAGATGTTTTAATTATTCTTTTTTGAATTACAGGTGGTTCTGTAAAGTCTGTTTCTGTTGCCATATCTCCTCTAGCAATCATTTGAGCATCTGCTTCTTTTAATATATCATCTATGTTTGATATACCTTCAACATTTTCAATTTTTGTTATTATTTGGATATCTTTTCCACCATTTTCATCTAATACTTTTCTAACTTGTCTAATATCATCTAAGTTTCTTGCAAATGATATTGCAACAAAGTCATAATCATGTTCACATGCTGTTTTTAAATCAGCTATGTCTTTTTCAGCTAAACCTGGTAATCTAATTACTGTTCCAGGTAAATTCATTGTTTTTCTACTTCCTAATCCATTTCCATGAACTACTGTACAAACAATATCTTTTCCTACAACTTCGTCAACTTTTAATTCAATTGCACCATCATCTATTAATATTTTTGTTCCTGTTTCTACGTCTTTGTATAATTCTTTGTATGTTACAGAAACTCTTTCTTCATTTCCTTCAATGTCATCATTTACTAATGTAAATTTTTGTCCATCTTTTAATTGAATTTTTGTATTTTTTCCAGTATATAGCATTCCTGTTCTTATTTCAGGTCCTTTCATATCTAAAAGTAATGCTACTGGTATGTCTAATTCTTTTCTTAGTCTGATTATATTTTCAGTTTTTTCTGATTGTTCATCCCAGCTTCCATGTGAATAGTTAACTCTTGTTACATTTAAACCTGCAGCGAATAATTCTTCTAATTTATTTTCACTTGCTGGTCCTATTGTTCCTACTATTTTTGTTTTTCTTAAATGTTTCATTTTTATTCCTCCCTTATTTTTAAAACCGGATTTTATTATATCACAAATATCACCCATTTTTCAACACTTTTTTTATTTTTTTATCATTTATATAGATAAAATTATAATACTCATTTTTATTCTTATTTTCTAACAAGAAAAAACTCTTTCTCTATTCTAAAATAATAATCGCATGTACCAGATTTTCATCTCTATCACAAATAAAAACTATATGTTTTCCATCTTCAAAAGTATACCTACATTTAACAACATCGCCAAATTTAATTTCTTTCTTATATTGAATTCTAATCTTATCAAAAGGTCTCTGTTCATAAACATTTTGTGGCAAAGCTTCATAAGCTAAATCTAAATAATATAAATTATGCATATGACCATTTAGGTCAATGTCTCTTCTACATACTTTATATTCCATTTCAGTACTATAACTTTCCGGTACTTTTATTTTATCCAATTCATCTTCTTTAAATACTTTTTTATCTTCTAATTCATATTTTTTATAGATTTCATCTGTTATTTTAGTTATTTTTCCTGTTTTAATGTCTATCAGTACCCATTTTGATGTTCCTATAACACACAAATTATTATCTTCATCATACATTTCGAAATCACGATAAGTATAAATTTTTTTATTAATTCTTCCCCATGTATTTACATGTAATAATTGACCATATCTAGGTCTTTTTATTACTTCCACTTTCCAGTCTAATAACACCCAAGATACACCTGTCCTTTTAATATCATTTGGACCATAACCTGCCATATCTGAATGATGAGTTCCTATGTTTTCAAATATCTCTAAAATTGCTCTATTTTTTATATAGTTGTCTTTTCCTATATCTTTTAGTTGCATTTTAAAATCTTCTTTAATAATCATTTTTTGCCTTCTTTCTAATTTTTGACAACAAATTCATACCATTCCACACATTATACTACCTATGTTGTTCATATTTTATTTTCTATAATAAGGACTGTCCCTTTTTCCCTTCTAAGAGGGAAAAACAAGGAACGTCCCCTTTTTCCCTCTTTTTATTTTAGAATCCTGGCTTTTTTAGTAGATGGAACATATTTTTTTTATATTCTTCTACTCCTGGTTGATTAAATGGATTTACTCCTAAAATCATTCCTGATATTGCACATGCTTTTTCGAAAAAATATATTAGTTCTCCTAAATTAACCTCGTCTAATTTGTTCATATGTATTACAATATTTGGCACGTCTCCTGATACATGTGCTTTTATTGTTCCTTCCATTGCTTTTTTATTTACATAGTCTAATGTTTTTCCTGCTAAATAATTTAATCCATCTAAATTATCTTCGTCTTTTTGTATTGTAATATCTGAATTTGAATTTTCTATATTTATTACTGTTTCAAATAAGTTTCTTCTTCCTTGTTGAATATATTGTCCCATAGAATGTAAATCTGTTGTGAAATCTACTCCTGCTGGAAAAATTCCTTTTTGGTCTTTTCCCTCACTTTCTCCATATAGTTGTTTCCACCATTCTGTGAAATAGTGCATTTTAGGTTCATAATTTACCAAGATTTCTATATTTTTATATAATTTATTTAATATGTTTCTTGATACTGCATATTTATAGCATTCATTATATTTTAAATTTGAGTCATTATATCTTTCTTGAGCAATTTGTGCTCCTTCCATTAACTTGTCAATATCTATTCCACTACATGCAATTGGTAATAATCCAACTGCTGTTAAAACAGAATATCTTCCTCCTACATTATCTGGTATAACAAATTTTTCATACCCTTCTTCATCTGCTAAAGTTTTTAAAGCTCCTCTTTTTTTATCTGTTGTTACATAAATTCTACTTCTAGCTTCCTCTATTCCATATTTATTTTCTAGTATCTCTCTAAAAATTCTAAATGCAATTGCGGGTTCTGTTGTTGTTCCTGATTTTGATATAACATTTATTGAAAAGTCTTTATCTTCTATAACTTCTAATAATTCATTAATATAATTTGGACTTAAATTATTTCCTACATATAAAACTTGTGGATACTTTCTTTGTTTTTCTGATTTCATATTATAGAAAGAACTTGTTAAAGCTTCTATTACTGCTCTTGCTCCTAAATAAGATCCTCCTATTCCAATTACTATTAGAATGTCAGATTCTTTACTTATTTTTTTAGCAGCTTTTTTTATTCTTGAAAATTCTTTTTTATCATAATTTGTTGGTAATTCTAACCATCCTACAAAGTCTTTTTCATCATTTGCTCTCCTATGTAGTTCTTTATGTATGTTTTCTACTTGTTCCTTATATTCTAATATCATTTTTTCTGTAATTCCTGAATTTTTTAAATCTAATTTCAAGTTTGCCATATAACATACCTTCTTTCGTTTATTTTTGTTCATTATATATAAAATTAGTTGTTAATTCAAGCTTTTTTATATAAGTTAAAATATTTTTAAAATTCTGTAACCAATTTTCTACTTTTTCATAATATGTATTATACAAAGGATCAAACAAAAAGAAGATATTTCTTTCCGAAAGGGGGTCTAGACTATGCCAGAAAACAGAGGATGTGGTGGTTTCGGATTTGGTGATGACTGCTGCTGGATTATCATTCTTATATTATTAATTTGCTGCTGTTGTGGTGGTGGCAGAGGAGGATGTTGCTAATCCTGCTTAAGACATAATTTACTAAATATTATTTAGTACTAAGTGTTGAAAATATTACTTAAAGTATTTTTCTACACA
>FR884534.1:33916-36547 GCA_000435535.1 Clostridium sp. CAG:575
TTTTGTCTAGCCTTTTCTATATTATAGGAAGAATTTTGTTATAGTTATAATATTAATCAAATATACTTTACTATAATATAAATACATTGTACCTATAGACAGCATTAATTATTTATCCATTTTCATGTTGTCTCCATATCTTTTTATTTTTTGAGTTGTTGTTTTTTCAAATTCTTTATCTCTTATAACAAAATTCTTTATATGCTTATAGTTCGGAATCTTACTATTTACATTAGCTACAACATCAGCAATTACCTTTTTTATTTCTTCTTTTGTTGGAACCGTTCCTTTTAAATATTCTGTAATAGCTTCTTTATTAGGGAAAATTTGTGCATTTACATATGTTTCATCATCATTTTTCCTCTTTATTCCCTGTACTAGTGCTTCTGAAATCAATGGACAATCATTTAAGTAATATTCTATTTCTTCTGGATAAATATTTTTTCCATTTTTTGTTACAATTACACTTTTGCATCTTCCTGTAATATATAAAAATCCATTTTCATCTATTTTTCCCAAATCACCTGTATGGAACCAACCATCCTTTAATATTTTTTCTGTCTCTTCTGGCATTTGATAATATCCAAGCATAACGTTTGGTCCTTTAACAATAATTTCTCCTACTCCTTCTGAATCTGGATTTTCTATTTTATATTCTACATTTGGAATTGGTAATCCAGCACTATCATTTCTTTTATAAAAATCTGTATTTCCTGCAACAAGTGGAGCACATTCTGTTAGTCCATACCCCTGTAATGAATTTAGTCCTAATTTTTCTAGTGTATCTGCTATTTCTGGATTTACTGGTGCTGCTCCTACTATAAAAACTCTTAATCTTCCTCCTAAAGAGTTTTTAACTTTATTCTTAACTAAGGCTTTGACAAAAAATGGCAATTTTTCAATCATATTTTTTTCGTCTTTTGTATATTTTTCAGGTAAAGATTTTTTTAGATTTTTGATTACTTTTTTATATATACTTTCTAGTAATAGTGGCACACATAAAACAACTGAAGGATGAAATTCTACCATATTATTTGAAATATATCTTAATCCTTCACAATAGCAAATACTTGCTCCACTATAAATTGGTAATAAAAATCCTATTGTACATTCATATGTGTGGTGCAATGGTAAAATTGAAAAGAATAAATCACTTCTTTTTACTTTTACAATACCATATATTGATAAAATATTAGAGCAAATATTACGTTGTGATAAACATACTCCTTTTGCATTCCCTGTTGTTCCAGATGTAAATAACAAAATTTTTAATTCATCTGGATCAACTTCTATTTTATCGAATTTTTTATTTCCATCTTCTATAAGCTTTTGTCCTTCTTGCAACACTAATGTATATAATATCATTTTATCTTTTTCTTTATTCTCATCAAATGATAAAAATAATGTATCTTTGTTTTCTAGTTTTTCTATATTTTCAATTATTTGTTTTAAATTTTTTGAATCTCCTAAAATACATTTTGTTTCTGATACATTCATAAAATTTATTACATCATCAGAATGAAGTTCTTTATCTATTGGAACTACAATTCCTACTATTGTAGCTGCTAAATATGATACTGCCCACTTATAAGAATTTTTTCCAATAACTGCTATTCTTTTATTTTGTAATCCTTTTTCTATCAAATATGTTCCTAATGATGCTATATCATTTCTAAATTCTTCATATGTCTTTGTATATATTTCTTTATTTTCATTTTTTAGTTTAAATGCCACTCTATCTTTGTATATTGTTGCAGACCTATCTATCATTTCTTTTAGGTTTGTTACTTCTTCACATCTATGATATTTTTTTCTTAATTTATCGGCAATTGTTAAATCTGACATTTCCTTATCTCCTTGTATTTTTATTCATATCTATAAAAATTATTGTTCACTTCTTTTTTTACAATTAGATTTCCATCATAAATAGATTTTTCATCATCTTGATATGGTATATCTATGTTTATATTTGTTCTAAATTTTTGTGTTTTATTATTCTCTATCTCTATTTCTAAATATATTTGTGTTTTTAAAGAACTTAATGGAACTGCACATTTTTTTAATAAAGTTCCATCATATGTTATTGGATTTGTTGTATCTATTATTGTATAATCTGTTTTTATATTTTGATTTATATAACTTAATGTAATTGGATTTGCACAATTATTATATAATATTGGTTTGTCAAAATTTGTCTTTTCTTCTGATGTTATTTCAAAATTTAATTCATTTTCTATTTTGTTTTCCTCTTCTATTTCACTTTTGGCAAAATTTTGAACAGATTTATAATATAAATTTGGCTCTCCTATTGTTGGTGTTTCTTTATATTTTATATTTGTTATTCTTAAACTTTTTAATGTATTTTCTAATGTTTGTTCTTCTGAATTTGTATTTATAAATATTGCTATATCTGTATAAGTATATAAATTTTCTATTGTAAAATTACTTCCTGTGCTTGTCTTGTTTTTTGAGTCACTACTACTAAAAAATAAAATTTTATTTATTGAAAAAATTGTTTTTTCATTTTTTGCTGAAAATGATAACACACTGTTTTCAAAGTTTTTTTCATTTTTCTTTTTATTTATAATTTTAAATGTGATGAAAGTTAAAATTATAAATAATATACATATT
>FR884535.1 GCA_000435535.1 Clostridium sp. CAG:575
TTCATACGAGATGGAAGTCCTAATGGGTTAAGTAAAATGTCTATTGGTGTACCATCTGGTAAGAATGGCATATCTTCTTCTGGTAAAACTCTTGAAATAACACCTTTATTACCATGACGTCCAGCCATTTTATCTCCAACAGATATCTTTCTTTTTGTTGCAATGTAACAACGAATAATTTGATTTACACCTGGTCCTAATTCATCTGAATTATCTCTTGTAAATATTTTTACATCTACAATTGTTCCGGCTTCTCCATGTGGCACTCTAAGTGATGTATCTCTTACCTCTCTTGATTTTTCTCCAAAGATTGCTCTTAATAATCTTTCTTCTGCTGTTAATTCTGTTTCTCCTTTAGGAGTAACTTTACCAACTAAAATATCTCCTGGTCTAACTTCTGCACCAATTCTAATAATTCCGTTTTCATCTAAGTCTTTTAGTACATCATCACCAATATTTGGAATATCTCTTGTAATTTCTTCTGGTCCTAATTTTGTATCACGGCATTCACAATCATATTCCTCAATATGTATAGAAGTAAATACATCTTCTTTAACTAATCTTTCATTTAAAAGAATAGCATCCTCATAGTTATAACCTTCCCATGTTGAGAAAGCAACTACACAGTTCTTTCCTAATGACATTTCTCCATCTTTTGTTGATGGTCCATCTGCAATGGCATCACCTTTTTTTACTATTTCACCTTTTTTTACTATAGGTCTTTGGTTAATACAAGTTCCACCATTTGTTCTCTTAAATTTACGTAATTTATGTACAACTGTTTTTCCATTATTATATTTAACTGTAATTGCATCTCCTGTAACTTTTTCAATTGTTCCATCATCTTCTGCTAATATTAAAATTCCAGAATCTTTTGCAGCTCTATATTCCATACCTGTTCCTACAATTGGTCTTTCTGTAATCATTAAAGGAACTGCTTGACGTTGCATGTTTGATCCCATTAAAGATCTTTTTGCATCATCATGCTCTAAGAATGGAATCATTGCAGCAGCAATTGAAACTAATTGTTTTGGTGATACATCTATATATTGTACTTTATTTTTATCAACTTCTATAATTTCATTTCTAAATCTTACTCTTATTCTGTCATTAATAAATTCATTATTTTCATCCATTGGTTCAGATGCTTGAGCAATAATATAATTGTCTTCTACATCTGCACTCATATATTCTACTATATCTGTAGCTCTATGTGTTTCTGGATCTATTTTTCTATATGGTGTTTCAATAAATCCATATTCATT
>FR884536.1:0-5893 GCA_000435535.1 Clostridium sp. CAG:575
ATAAATATTAAAAAAATCTGATTGTATTAAGATTTAATTATACTATAAAAGTTTATAAGAGAAAGGTAGTGCTTTTTATGTTTGATAAACAAGGATTTAAAGAAGAAAAGATAAATAATTATGGAGAAGAAATAGAAGATACAACAATGTATGGAGAATTTATTACATCATATTTTGCATGGGTGCCATTATCAAAACAAAAAGAAAAAGTAGAAGAACTAGAAAAAATGACTAATAAGGGAATGAAAAGTAACATTAATAAAAAACAAGAATAAAAAAATAATGAAATAGTAAGAAAAAAGTAAATAAAGTGAGAAAAAAAGATATTAGAAGACATAAGATAAAAATAAAAGTCAATAAAGGTCAGGAAAAGTCAAATGGCGTTGTTGCAAAATATTAAAAAATCTATATAATATATATTGTAAGTCAAAGAAAGTCAAAGACAGAAATAAATATAATACAATAAATAAAAGTCAAAACATAAAAATTTAAATTGGCATTAAAAATATCAAAATAAAATTAAAAAGATACTAAAGCAATAATTAAAAATATATTAAGATAATCGCACAATATGACAAAAAAATTAAAGGGAGGCTGATAAAATGAGAATGTCAGATGTAATAGAAGACTTTATAAAAGATTTATTTGAAGAAGATGAAAGTGATTTTATAGAAATACAAAGAAACGAGTTAGCACAGCATTTTAATTGTGTACCATCTCAAATAAATTATGTAATATCAACAAGATTTAAGCCATCACAAGGATACTATGTAGAAAGTAAAAGAGGCGGTGGTGGTAACATCAAAATAAAAAAAATAACAAACACAAAATCAGATTATATAATGCATATAATAAATAATATAGGAAGAACAATAACAACAAATGACATTGATATTTTATTAAGTGATTTCTTAACATACAACATAATAACATCACAAGAAGCTAAACTTTTAAAAGTAGCAACCAGTGATAATGTTTTGAAATTAGATAAAAATATAAAAGATGAAGTGCGAGCAAGAATATTTAAAAATATGTTATTAAATATTGAATAAATTTAGTACAATTTTGATATTAAAATTAAAAAAAGAATAATGTAAAATTATTCTTAAAAGGAGTGATTAATATGTTATGTGAAAATTGTAAAAAGAGAGAAGCAAATGTAAAATATTCAGAAAATATTAATGGAGTAAAAAAAGAGATGAATCTATGTGAAGAATGCAGTAAAAAATTAGGAATAACAGATAGAATGGATTTTAGAATGCCATCATTAGATATTCCAAGTTTTTTCGGAAGTTTCTTAGAAGATTTTAGCACACCAGAATTTATGCCATTTTTGAATGAAGTAAAACAACTAACATGTGATAGTTGTGGTTCAACATTTGATGATATTGTAAATACTGGAAAATATGGATGTGCAAATTGCTATGATGTATTTGAAGATAGAATGGATCCAATATTGAAAAAATTACAAGGATCTAATAGACATAATGGAAGATTAGGAAAAATATCAGATAATAAAGTTCATTTTGAAAAAGAAGATGAAAAAGCCAACAAAGAAGATTTAGAAAAAGATAAATTAGAAAAGTTACAAGAAGATTTAAAACAAGCTATTAAAGAGGAGAGATATGAAGATGCTGCTAAAATAAGAGATGAAATTAAGAAAATGTCAAAATAAGGACATTTTCTTTTAAAAAATTGAAAGAAAGGTGATAAGAATGAATTGGTATCTACAAAGTGGAAAAGAATCAGATGTGGTAACAAGTACAAGAATTAGATTTGCAAGAAATTTACCAGAATTCAAATTTAATTTAAAAAACAAAGCAGATATAGAAAAATTAAAAAACAAAATAAAAGAAAATATATATGCAATAGGATATGGACTAAAATATATTGAATTAAAAGATATAGATGATATTACAAAAATGAGTTTAATCGAAAAAAATTTAATAAGCCCAGAATATGCAGTACATAATGAAGATGGAGCAATTTTAATAAATGATGAAGAAAATATTTGTATAATGATAAATGATGAAGACCACTTGAAAATTCAAGTATTTAGTAGTGGCTTAGAATTAGAAAATACACTAAATTATGCAATAGAATTAGATCAAAAAATAGAAGAAGTTTTAGGATATGCAACTAGCAAAAAATATGGATATTTAACTAGTTTACCAACAAATTGTGGTACAGGACTAAAAGCTTCTGTAATGGTTCATTTGCCAGCACTTACAATTACTAAAAACATAAACAAAGTATTTTACACAATAAATAACTTTGGAGTAAATATAGTTGGAGCATATGGAGAAAACAGTAAGGAATTAGGAGATACATTTCAAATTTCTAATAAAAGAACATTAGGAGTTACAGAAAAAGAAATTATCGAAAATTTAAAAGTAGTAACAGAAAAAATAATAGAACAAGAAAGAAAAGCTAGAAAATTTTTAGCAAAAGATACAATAGAATTAGAAGATACAATATATAGAAGCTATGGAATATTAAATAATTGCAGAAAAATATCTTTAGAAGAGGCTCAACAGTTGATTTCAAATGTTAAGATGGGAACAGATTTAGGAATATTACCAGAATTAAATGATAGCAAAGTTCAACAGTTGATTTTATATACTAAACCTGCAAATATGCAAAAATATTTAGGTGAACAATATGAGACGTTGGAAAGAGATATAAAAAGAGCAGAGGTAATAAAGAAAATAATGGATATTTAGGAATGGTTCTGAAAAGTACAAGGATAAATTCTGATATATTAGAAAAGAGGCAGAATTTTACAAAATTATAAAAAAAGCCCCATATAGGGGCAAGTTTATTATAGCATAAGCATATAGAAAGCAGCTATAATAACAAAAATTAAGATAAGACCACCAAGTACGAGGCTCGGAACAAGTTCTGTGATATAGTGCGCGCAAAACATACATATTCCTGCAACTACAAAATAAAAAAAGCATTTAAGTCCTTTTTTCATATTATATACCTCCATATGGGTGAGTGATAGAAAACTCTATCATATTAATAAGTAACATAAAATAATATTACTATAAAATAACTAAATTGTCAAATTTAAAATTTAAATAAGAAAGAGAAGGTGAGTAAAAATGACATATAAATTTACAAATAGAGCAAATAAAGCAATAGAAATTGCAAATGATATAGCATTAGAGCTAGGGCATAGCTACATAGGAACAGAGCATATTTTATATGGACTAGCTAAAGAAAGCAATGGAATAGCATCAAAAGTACTTGAAAATCAAAATGTAACAGCTGATGATATTCTAAATAAAATAGAAGAATTGGTTGGAAGAGATGAACCAATCGAAAATATTGTTGATTTTACACCAAGAACAAAAAGAGTAGTAGAATCAGCATTTATAGAAGCTAGAAAATTAGGATATAATTTTATAGGAACAGAACATCTTTTAATAGGAATATTAAGAGAAGGAGACTGCATTGCAGCAAAAATCTTATTAGACTTAAATGTAAATATTCCAAAATTATATAATGAAATTATAAAGGTAATAAATGAAGGAGAAGATTATCAAGGAGAAGAAGATTCATCAAATTATTCAAACGGTTCAAGAAATGGAAAAGCAAGAGGAAGTTATAATCAAACACCAACATTAAATCAGTTTGGAGAAGACTTAACAAAAAAAGCCGAAGAAGGAAAATTAGATCCAATTATAGGTAGAAAAGATGAAATAGAAAGAGTTATTCAAATCTTATCAAGAAGAACAAAAAATAATCCTTGTTTAATAGGTGAACCAGGTGTTGGTAAAACAGCAGCAGTTGAAGGATTAGCTCAAAAAATAGTAGCAGGAGATGTCCCAGAAATTTTGAAGAACAAAAGGGTTGTAACACTAGATATTTCTGGAATGGTTGCAGGTGCTAAATATAGAGGTGACTTCGAAGAGAGAATAAAAAAAGCTCTTAATGAAGTAAAAAAGGCAGGAGATATAATCTTATTTATAGATGAAATTCATACAATAGTTGGAGCCGGTGCAGCAGAAGGCGCAATAGATGCAGCAAATATTTTAAAACCACTACTTGCAAGAGGGGAAATCCAATTAGTTGGTGCAACAACTTTAAATGAATATAGAAAGTTCATAGAAAAAGATGCAGCACTTGAAAGAAGATTTAGCCCAGTTACAGTAAATGAACCATCAGAAAAAGATACAGTTCAAATTTTAAAAGGAATTAGAGATAAATATGAAGCACATCACAATGTAAAAATCACAGATGAAGCAATAGAAGCGGCAGTTAAGTTATCTGTTAGATATGTAAATGATAGATTTTTACCAGATAAAGCAATAGATTTAATTGATGAAGCAGCCTCAAGAGCAAGACTACAAACATTTACAGAACCAGAAAATTTAAAAAAATTACAAGAAGAAATAGAAAAAGTAAAAAATGAAAAAGAAGAACTAGTACTAAATCAAAAATTTGAAAAAGCAGCCGAACTAAGGGATAAAGAAAAGACATTAAGAGAAAAATTTGAAAAAGAGCAAAATAAATGGAAAAATAAAAATACAAAATCAATTGTAAATATAACAGAAGAAAATATTGCAGAAGTTATTGCAAGTTGGACAGGTATTCCAGCAAAGAAAATAACTGAAGATGAAAATCAAAGATTAAAAAATTTGGAGGTAGAACTTCATAAAAGGGTAATAGGACAAAATGAAGCTGTAGAGGCAGTAGCAAAAGCAATAAGAAGAGGAAGGGTAGGCTTAAAAGATCCAAAGAGACCAATAGGCTCATTCCTATTCTTAGGACCAACAGGTGTTGGTAAAACTGAATTATCAAAGGCATTAGCAGAAGTGTTATTTGGTGACGAAAATGCTATGATAAGAGTTGATATGTCTGAATTTATGGAACCACATTCAGTTGCTAAATTAATAGGTGCACCTCCAGGATATATAGGGTTTGATGACGGTGGACAATTAACTGAAAAAATAAGAAGAAAACCATATTCAGTAATATTATTTGATGAAATAGAAAAAGCACACCCAGATGTAATGAATATGTTGCTTCAAATTTTGGAAGATGGTAGATTGACAGATAGCCAAGGAAGAACAGTTAACTTCAAAAATACAGTTATTATAATGACTTCAAACATAGGAGCAAGATTAATTACAGATAGAAAACAATTAGGATTTTCAAACCAAGGTATGTCAAATGAAAAGGCAAAAGAAGAAACGAATAACATTTCAGATAAGACAAAAGGTTCAAAAGACTTGAAAGAAAATTCAGCACAAGACGAAAAGGCAAAAAAAGAGTATGAAGAAACTAAAAAAGAAGTTATGACAGAACTAAAGAAAGAATTAAGACCCGAATTTATAAATCGTATTGATGAAATTATTGTATTCCATAAATTAAATGATGAAGAAATATACAAAATAATTGATATTATGCTAAAACAAGTTGTAAATAGACTAAAAGAACAAAAATATGAAATTGAATTAGAACCAGAAATTAAAGAATTGATAGCAAAAGAAGGTATAGACAAGAATTTTGGTGCAAGACCTTTAAGAAGAACAATTCAAAATTTAGTTGAAGATAAGTTAGCAGAAGAAATTTTGGATGGAAATTTACAAAAAGGTAAATTAACAAAATTTACTGTGAAAGATGGAAAAATGAGACAATTGGGACAATCCTAATTGTCTCCTCTTAATTATAATAAAAATATGCAAAAATTTCCAAAAAAGCTTGATAATCCATAAAAAATGTAGTATACTATCAAAGTAAACCTTTTACTTAGCTTTCAAGCAAAGCACCAAAGCTAAAAGCTCAGTTAAAGGCGTAAATAAAAATAGGAGGTGTAAAACATGACAAAGGAAAGAAAACAAGAAATCATTAATACTTATAAAAGAGAAGAAAAAGACACTGG
>FR884536.1:5913-21381 GCA_000435535.1 Clostridium sp. CAG:575
CTGGTTCACCAGAAGTACAAATCGCTCTTTTAACAGAAAGAATTAATGAATTAACAGAACACTTAAAAGTACATGTTAAAGATAATCACTCAAGAAGAGGATTATTAAAAATGGTTGGTAAGAGAAGAAACTTATTAAACTATTTAGCTAAAAAAGATGTTCAAAGATACAGAGACATCGTTGAAAAATTAGGATTAAGAAAATAATTTCATAAATGAGCCTATGCAAAACAAAAGATTTGGCATAGGCTTTTTGTGAGAAATTCGACTAATGGCTCACAAAGTCCACATTAGTCGAAAGCCAAGATTTAGGTAAGTAGCTTGTATAATGTGCTGGAATAACGGGATAACCAGAATATTATAGAGGTTACAATCTAAATTTGGCTAAAAAACAATTATAAGGAGTGTCCCATTATCCCTAAAAAGAGGGAAAAAGAAGGAACGTCCCTAATTCCCTAAAGGAGGAAATTTTATGTTTGATTTAATTAAAAAATGGTGCAAAAAAAATGAAAAAGAAGAAGGAGTAAATAATATGTTTAAAACTTATGAAACAGAATTAGCAGGTAGAAAACTTGTATTTGAAACAGGTAAAATGGCTGGACTTGCAAATGGAAGTGTATTAGTTAGATATGGAGATACAGTTGTAATTGTAAATGTTACAGCGTCAAAAGAACCAAAAGATGGAATTGATTTTTTTCCACTATCAGTGGATTATGAAGAAAAATTATATGCTGTTGGTAAAATCCCAGGTTCTTTCCAAAAAAGAGAAGGAAAACCATCAGATAAAGCAATTTTAACATCAAGAGCAATTGATAGACCTTTAAGACCATTATTCCCAAAAGATTTTAGAAATGATGTAGTTGTTGTTGCAACAGTTCTTTCAGTTGACCAAGATAATTCACCAGAAGTAGCAGCAATGATAGGTGCATCAGCAGCACTTTCAATTTCTGATATACCATTTGGTGGACCAACAGCAGCAGTAAATGTTGGATTAGTTGACGGAAAAATACTTATAAACCCAACAGAGGAACAAAGAAAAGTTTCTGACTTAACATTAACAGTTGCAGGAACAGAAGAAAAAATTGCTATGATTGAAGCAGGAGCAAACGAGGTTCCAGATGATGTTATGTTAGAAGCAATAAAAGCTGGACATGTTGAAATTAAAAAGATTTGTAAATTTATTGAAAAAATGAAAGAAGAAATTGGTAAACCAAAATTTGAATATAAATCATTTGCAGTTGACCATGATGTATATGAATATATAGAAGCAAACTTCAAAGAAGATGTAAAACAAGCGCTACAAGAAGCAGACAAAGAAACAAGAGACAATAATGTAGCAGCAGTATCAGACAAAATAGCAACATCATATGCAGAAAAATTTGGAGAAGAAGCAGCAGAAGAACACAAAGCAGACATTGGAGAAGCAATTTATAAATTAGAGAAAAAATGTGTAAGAGACATGATTTTCTATGAGCATAAAAGAGTTGATGGAAGAAAAATTGATGAAATAAGACCATTATCATGTGAAATTGATTTATTACCACGTGTACATGGAAGTGCATTATTTACAAGAGGACAAACTCAAGTATTATCAGTTGCAACATTAGGAATGGAATCAGAAGAACAAGAATTAGATGGAATAGATACAGAAACTTCAAAAAGATATATGCATCAATATAATTTCCCAAGCTATAGTGTTGGAGAGGCTAGACCATCAAGAGGACCAGGAAGAAGAGAAATAGGACATGGAGCATTAGCAGAAAAAGCTTTAGTACCAGTATTACCATCAGTAGATGAATTCCCATATGCAATAAGAGTTGTATCAGAAGTATTATCTTCAAATGGTTCAACTTCACAAGCAAGTATTTGTGGAAGTACATTAGCATTAATGGCAGCAGGTGTTCCAATTAAGAGACCAGTTGCAGGTATTTCAACAGGACTTGTAACAAATCCAGACAATGAAAATGATTATGTAATGCTTACAGATATTCAAGGAATAGAAGATTTCTTTGGAGATATGGACTTTAAAGTTGGTGGAACAGAAAAAGGAATAACAGCTATACAAGTTGATATAAAAGTTGATGGATTATCATATGAGGTTATAAAAGAAGCATTTGAAAGAACAAGAGTTGCAAGAAAACATATATTAGATGATATAATGGCACCAGTTATTGCAGAGCCAAGAAAAGAAATATCAAAATATGCACCAAGAATTATAACAACAAAAATAAAAGTAGAAAAAATAAAAGATGTTATTGGAAAAGGTGGAGAAACAATAAACAAAATAATTGATGCAACAGGAGTAAAAATAGATATCAAAGAAGATGGATTAGTATGTATTTACTCAAATGACTCAGAAAAAGCAAAACAAGCATTAGATATGGTAGAAGACATAGTAAGAGAAGTTGAAGTTGGTGGAATTTACTATGGACAAGTAACAAGAATTGCAACATTCGGAGCTTTTGTAGATTTAGGATTCGGTGGAAAAGAAGGTTTACTTCATATTTCTAAGATTTCTAAAGAAAGAATTAAAAATGTAGAAGATGTTTTACATGTAGGAGATAAAGTTACTGTTAAAGTACTAGAAATAGATGACCAAGGAAGAATTAACTTAACAGCTATCCTAAATGATGATAAAAAAGAAGAAAAAGCTGAATAGTTACTGTTAGCACAAATTATGATATATGTTATTCATGATTTGTGCTACTATTTCTTAGAAGGGAACGAAAGAACAATGAGAGAGAAAAATATAACAAAAACAATAGGAAATATTATTTTTTGGATAATAATGATTGCAATATTAGTAATAGCATTTAACTTTTATAAACAAAATAATTTTAATGAATTTATAAGAAGTGAAGCAAATTTACACACATCAGAATTTAAAAGAGACAAAGAAGAAAAATATTCAAAAAGTAACAGTTACAAAATAGTATCAAAGATAGAAAATGATGCCACCTTTTATAAAAAAGTAAAAGTAAAAAAAGATACACCATATAAAGTAACATGTATGGTAAAAACAGAAAATGTAAAATCAGAAACAGATAATTCTACAATAGGGGCACAAATATCTATAATAGGAACTACAGAAAAATCAACTTCAATTACAGGAACAAATGACTGGCAAAAAATAGAAATGATTTTTAATTCAAAAGATAGAGAAGAAGTTGATATAGGATTTCGCCTAGGTGGATATCTAGGAAATTGTACTGGAACAGCATGGTTTTCAGACTTTACTTTAGAAGAAGGAACAAAAACAGAAAGTAATGAATGGAATTTTGCATGTTTTATATTTGAAAATACAGATGTTACAATTGATGGAAAAGAAGTAAAAATCTCTCTTACAGATTCAGATTATTCAGATATTCTAGATACAATCCAAAGGTTCCAAAGTACATGTAGTGAATTATCAAATAATAAAATGACTGCAAAATATAATGTTTACAAAGTAACAGATCCAATCACAAAACTAACTTATGATGACGAATTTGGATATTATGTAGCACCTGAAGACATAGAAGAAAGTATAAAACAAAGAGTACAAAACAATAATTTTGATCATATATTTATTGTTATGAAATTACGGAGATGAACAACACCAAAATGATATTCAAATAAATGACTGGATAGGACTTCGGTTCAATGGACTATTATGGAATAGGATATTCAAACATCAGATTACCTAATTCTTCAAAAAGTTATATTTATAGATATAATTCAAGAATTAATACATTCCCAGAAGAAGTATTTTTACATGAATTTTTACACTCTTTAGAAAGAACAGCAGAAGAATATGGATATGAAATACCAGCATTACATGATTATGAAAAATATGGATACAAAAACCAAAATTTAACAGGATTAAAGCAATGGTATACAGATTATATGAATAAAAATATAATATCATCAAATAAAAAAATAGGATTGCCGGAAGAAGTGTATAAGTTGAAACCTGCGAAAAATTCAGATTTTGATTATTCATTTAATTTACAAGAATTTAAAGAACCAGAAAATATAATAGAAGAAATTAGACAATTATTTAAAAATGTAGTAACTAATGTGAAAAATATTAAAGAAAGAGTTTTAAATACAACAACAGAATAGCTAAAATATATTTTTAGAAAAAGAAAGGAAAATGGTTAAAAATGAAAGTATCAGACTTTAATTACAATTTACCAGAAGAACTAATTGCACAAGTACCATTAGAAAAAAGAGATGAATCAAGATTAATGGTATTAGATAGAGAAAAACAAACAATAGAACATAAAGTTTTTAAAGATATAATAGATTATTTAGAACCAGGAGATTGCTTAGTAAGAAATAATACAAAGGTAATACCAGCAAGAATTTATGGAAAAAAAGAAACAGGAGCACATGTGGAATTTTTACTATTAAACAATATTGAAGGAGATATTTGGGAAAGCATTGTAAGGCCAGGAAACAAATTACACATTGGAACAAAAGTTATCTTTGGAGATGGATTATTAGAAGCAGAAATATTAGATGTAATGCCTGGTGGAACAAGAAAAGTTGAATTCCATTATAAAGGAATATTTAACGAAATATTAGACCAAATAGGACTAATGCCACTACCACCATATATACATGAAGAATTAAAAGATAATGATAGATATCAAACTGTATATGCAAAATATGAAGGTTCAGCAGCAGCACCAACAGCAGGATTACATTTTACCCCAGAATTACTTAAAAAAATAGAAGAAAAAGGTGTAAAAATAGCAAATGTAACACTACATGTAGGAATTGGAACATTTAGACCTGTAAAAGAAGACGAAGTAGAAAAACATGAAATGCACTCAGAACACTATTATATAAAACAAGAAGATGTTGATAAAATAAACGAGACAAAAAGGGAAGGAAAAAGAGTAATTGCAGTTGGAACAACATCATGTAGAGTTTTAGAGACAATAGCAGATGAAAAAACAGGAATGGTAGAGACAACAGAAGGAGATACACAAATATTTATTTATCCAGGATATAAATTCAAATGTATAGATGGATTAATAACAAACTTCCATTTACCACAATCAACACTACTAATGCTAGTATCAGCATTAGCAGGAAAAGAATATATAATGAATGCATACAACGAAGCAGTAAAGAACAAATACAGATTCTTTAGTTTCGGAGATGCAATGTTCATTAGGGAATAGGGGACGTTCCTTCTTTTTCCCTCTTAAGAGGGAAAAAGGGACACTCCTTAAAAATTACGAAAATAAACTAAAAATGCTATATAATAAAAAAAATATAATAACAATGGATTTAAGGAGTGTCCCAAATTCCCTTTAAAAAGGGAATTTTAAGGAACATCCCTTAGTCCCTCGAGGAGGAAAATATGAAACCAGCAGTAACATATGAATTATTACACGTTTGTAAGCAATCTGGAGCAAGAAGAGGAGTAATACATACACCACATGGAGATATACAAACACCGATTTTTATGCCAGTAGGAACACAAGCAACAGTAAAATCAATGACACCAGAAGAATTAAAAGAAGAAGTAAAAGCACAAATTATATTATCAAATACATACCATTTGTATTTAAGACCAGGACAAGACATTGTAAAAGAGGCAGGCGGATTACATAAATTTATGAATTGGGATAGACCAATTTTAACTGATTGTGGTGGATTTCAAGTTTTTAGTCTGTCTGCATTAAGGACAATTACAGAAGAAGGCGTTGAGTTTAGATCACATTTGGATGGAAGTAAGCATTTATTTACACCAGAATCAGTTATGAAAACAGAAGAAGATTTAGGTGCTGATATTATAATGGCATTTGATGAATGCGTAGAATATCCAGCTACATATGAATATACAAAACAATCAATGGAAAGAACAACAAGATGGGCAAAAAGATGTAAAGAAGCTCATGTGACTGAAAACCAAGCTCTATTTGGAATAATACAAGGTGGATTTTACGAAGATTTAAGAAAAAAGAGTGCTGAAGATTTAATAGAATTAGATTTACCAGGATATGCTATTGGTGGAATTAGTGTAGGAGAGCCAAAAGAGGAATTCTTAAAAATGCTATACTACACAACACCATTAATGCCAGAAAATAAACCAAGATATTTAATGGGAGTTGGAACACCAGATTACTTAATAGAAGCAGCAATTGCAGGAATTGATATGTGCGATTGTGTACTTCCAACTAGAATTGCTAGAAATGGAACAGCGATGACATCACATGGTAAAGTCGTAGTAAGAAATGCAACATATGAAAGAGATTGGGGACCACTAGATTCAGAATGTGATTGCTATACTTGTAAAAACTACACAAGAGCATATATTAGACATCTAGTAAAAACAAATGAAATACTAGGAGTAAGATTATTATCAATACATAACCTAAGGTTCTTGACTAAATTGATGGAAAGAGTTAGAATAGAAATAGAGAATGATAATTTATTAACATTTAGAGATGAATTTTACAGAAAGTATGGATATACTGAATAAAAGTCATAAATAAAAAATTATTATTAAAAAAGATAGACAAAATAAATATGTTGTTTATCCATTTTAGGGGGAGTACAAATGAATTTAATTGATGAAAGTTTAGAACCGAAAAAAACAGATAATACAAAAAAAATATCAAAAATTATTTTAATAAGTATTATTCTTTTAGTTATTGCAATAATAGCAATTTTTGGGGTAATTGTATATATACAAGGAAATACAACCAAATTGTATATAGATGGAGCTCAAAAAGATAAAGTACTACAGATGATGGTAACAGATACTGATGGAACAATTTATTTTCCAATAAAAGATATAGCAAATTATTTAGGTTATGAAAGTTATAATGGAGAATATAAAGATAAATCAGAAGAAGCTAGTAAATGCTATATACAAAGTGAAAATGAAATAGCCAATTTTTCATTAAATTCAGAAAAAATATATAAATTATCAATTGCTGATAAGCAGGCCAATTATGAATATGCATATGCTAAAAAACCTGTAAAAGCAATGAATGGAAAATTATATATAACATCGGACGGACTAGAAAAAGCATTTAATGTATCTTTAAATTATAATGAATCAACAAAGAAAATTTATATTTATACAATGCCATATTTAATAGAAAGTTATTCAACAAAAGTATTAGATTACGGATATACAGGAATAGATGATAATTTTACTAATATGAAAGCAGTTTTAAATAGTATGCTTATTGTAACAAAAGGTGATAACTCAAACTCAAATTATGGAGTAATAGACTTACAAGGAAATGTAATATTGGAAGCTAAATATGATAATATAGAATATTTACAGGATACAAATGAATTTTTAGTAAAGAGTAATAATAAAGTTGGTGTAATTTCAGCCAAAAAACAGACAAAAATCCAATTATTATATGATGATTTGGAATTGGTAGATAGTGACTTAGGACTATATTTAGCAAAACAAGATAATAAATATGGTATTATAGATTCAAATGGAAATGTAAAGATTTATATTGAATATGATCAAATAGGAATAGATATAAGCAAATTCGAAAAAAATGGAATTAAAAACAAATATATTATTGCAAGCAATTTAATACCAGTAAAGAAAAATAATCAATGGGGAATATTCAATAAAAATGGAAAACAATTAATTGATTTTCAATATGATAGCTTAGGATATATCGCTTCAAATAATAAAGATGCAATGAATCTATTAATTATTCCAAATTATGATGTAGTTGTAGTATGCAAAGACAAAAAATATGGATTAATTAATTCACAAGGACAAACAATAAGTGCAGTTGTATGTGATGATATTTACATGTCAATAAGTGGTGGACAAACACATTATTATATGAATTATAATGATACTAGATATGATATTGAAGAAAGATTAGATAGTTCAGGAGTAAAACCAAGGAATAGTTCAAACACATCATCAGCTAATACAACAGATGATGACAAAAATGCTACTGAAGAATCTAATACAACAGAAAGCAATGAAAATACTGAATTTACAAATGTAAGTGAAGAATAAAATAAAAAAATATAAAAATATGAAAATATGAAGTGAGATCTAATAAGGTTCACTTCATATTTTTATTTAGTTTCTTTTCATATTTTCTCTATAAAACGAATAAATATATATATAGCAGACTAAGGACAAGGAGAAAATTTATGTTTAATGTAACAGTATTAAAAATGAGAGATATTGTAAAATATTCAGCAGGAATTGCTTTTACAATAATAATTGTCATGATAGTAACTCAATATTTTGGAAAGATAGATAAAAAAGAAAAAGAAGCGACAAACAAAATACACTTAAATATATTATCTGAAATAAATTTAAGTGCTTGTTTAGACAAGACTCTACCAGCAATTTCTGAACTGAATGAAGAATATAATAAAATAGAACAAGAAAATGAAAAAATATCAGAAAACAATTATCTAGAAATGTTTTTAGAAACAGAAATTAGTAGTATAAATGGTTTTAAAAACATAGAAAAACAAGAAAAATCAGATAATAGAGAAAACAACAATACAAAAGAAGGAAACAATGGCAACACAGAAAAAAATAATCAAACTACAGAGCAGACAAATTTACAATTAGCTGATAGTCAAAAATCCAACACAGAGATAGTAACACCAAATCCTATTGCAGAAAGCTACAATGTACAATATCAAAATGTAAAAATAAAAAATCAAACAACATACAATTTAACAGAAGAAATATTAAAACCAGATATAAAAATAGACAATAAAAATATTGTGATATTTCACACACATAGCTGTGAAAGCTATACACCAAGTGAAACATATCCATATACGCAAACTGGAAACTTTAGAACAACAGATTTAAATTATACAGTAACAAGAGTAGGAACAGAATTAGAAAACTATCTAAAAAAGTATAATTTAAATGTTATACATGACACCTCATATCATGATTATCCATCTTATACAGGTTCATATACACGTTCTTTAAATACAGTAGAAAATATATTAAAAACAACAACATCAGACATTATAATAGACTTACATAGAGATGCAATTGGTTCAAGAGCTGACTATGCACCAACTGTAAAAATAGGAGAAGATTACGCAGCACAAATTATGTTTGTAATTGGAACAAATGAAGGTGGACTATGGCATCCAAATTGGAATCAAAATCTAAAATTTGCAGTAAAGCTTCAACAAAAAGCAGAAGAAATGTATCCAGGACTGTTTAAACCAATAATGTTAACAAAATCAAGATATAATCAGCATACAGGGAAATATGCAAATATAATAGAAGTAGGAGCAACAGGGAATACATTAGAACAATGCTTAACAAGTATGAAATATTTATCAGCAGTAATAAATGAAGTGATAAATTAAATAGATTAAGAAAAGTAACATTTCTATGTTGCTTTTTTTGTATATTAAAAAAATTGAAAATAAGTTGATTTTTTTGTCGATTTGTAGTATATAAAATATTGTGTGATTATAATTATTTTGCACAGAAGGGGATAAAATAATGAGTAGAAAATTATTTTGCGAATATGGACCAGTAGCTTATGAAATTTCAGTTAGAAAAGAGGCAATCTTAAAAGATATTGACGATTATATCATTAAGAGATATAAGATTGCGAAGAAAAAAAACTATGAAAATTTTGAATATCTATGGAAAGGTGAAGCAAAAATTCTATTTCGTAAATTACATGGAGTAGATATGCAATTACAATATAATAAAGCAACAAATTTAAAAATTGCTGGAAAGAAAATCGATGGAATAGTTATTTACCCAGGAGAAGTTTTTTCATTATGGAATTTAGTAGGCAAGACTTCTAAAAGAAAGGGGTATTTAGAAGGATTAACAATTAATGATAGCGAATTAGGAAAAGGTAGAGGTGGTGGATTGTGTCAATTAGGTAATCTTATTCATTATTTGGTTTTACATACAGATTTAGAAGTAATTGAAAAACATCATCATTCAGATGCTCTTTTTCCAGATGAAAAAAGGAGGGTACCTTTTGGAACTGGAACATCCATAGCATATAAGAAATTAGATTATAAATTCAAAAATACATTAGATTGCCCAGTACAATTAAGAATATGGCAAGATGATAAAATGATTTATGGTGAAATTAGAGGAACAAAACCTATAAGTTATAAATACAGATTAGTTGAAGAAGATAGCCATTTCGCAATGGAAGATGGAATATTTTATAGAAATAGTAAAGTATACAGAATAAAAACAGATAAAGAAACTGGGAAAGATATTAAGAAAGAATTAATTTTAGATAATCATTCTAGAGTGATGTATGACTATGATTTAATACCTAAAGATCAAATTAGGGAGAACAATTATGTTAAACAAGATTATAAATAATTTAAAAGATTATCCAGAAGATGAGTGCTATGAAATAAATGGAAATATATATAAAAATAAAGATTTATATAAATATATTTGCAACATATATCATTATGTACTAAATAATAATAAATCCAAAAAAGGTGTAATTGTTTATGGACATAAAGATATTTATATGATTGCATCTTTTCTGGCTTGTTCTTGTGCTGGAATACCTTATATTCCAATAGACGTATCAATACCAGTAGAAAGAAAGAAGAAAATAATAGAACAAATAAACCCAGATATAATTATAAATAAAGATATTGAAAACATTATGAATAATGAAAATTATTTAGATATATCAAAAATATATATGCAAGATGATGATATTTATTATATAATATTTACATCTGGAAGTACAGGAGAACCTAAAGGAGTACAAATAACTTACAATAATCTAAAAAGTTGTATGAGATGGTTAGAGTCAATTTGTAATATAAATAAAGGTATAATTTTAAATCAGGCAAATTACTCTTTCGATTTATCTGTAGCAGACATTTATTTACCATTGTTAACAAGATGCAAACATTATATTTTGAAAAGAGATGTCCAAAGAAATTATACTTTATTGTTTAAAGAATTAAAAAAAAGTAATTCGGATTTAGCAGTATTTACACCATCATTTTTAGATTTATTACTTGTTGATAAGTCATTTAATGCTGAGTTGATGCCAAATTTAAAAACAATTTTACTTTGTGGTGAAAAATTAACAAATAATACTGTAGATAGATTGTTTAAGAGATTTCCTAGTATACATTTAATTAATAGTTATGGACCAACTGAATGTACTTTTGCGGTTACAGGTATAAAAATAAATAATTCAAATGATATATCTGTAGGAACACCAAAAGATGATGTAGACATATATATTGTAAACAATAGCCTTGAAGAATTAGGAGAAGAAGAAACAGGAGAAATTTTAATTACTGGTGCTAGTGTAGGAAAAGGCTATCTAAATAATAATAGTAATAGCTTTATATTTTACAAAGGAAAAAAAGGGTATTTAACTGGTGATTTAGGTTATAAAAAAAATAATAAGGTTTATTGTATTGGAAGAAAAGATACACAAATCAAGTTTAAAGGTTATAGAATTGAATTGTCAGAAATTGAAAAAGTACTTAATAATATTGAGTACATTGAAAAAGCAATAGTTACCACTAAAAAGAATGATAATAAAGTTAGCAGAATAATCGCATTTGTTAAAATAAAATCATCTTATTCTGTTGAATCTAAAGAAATAAAAGAATATTTAAAGAGGGTTTTTCCAGAATATATGATACCAAATATAAAAATGATAAGTGAAATCCCACTTACTGCAAATGGAAAAGTAGATGCAAAGAAATTATTGGAGGAATATTAAATGAAGGAACAAATAATTAAAATTATAGAAGGACTAACAGATTATAAAGATATTGACAATAAGACAGATTTACTTGAAGAAGATATACTTGATTCACTTGCTTTTATTGAATTGATTGCTGAATTAGAAAATACATTTAATATAGAGATTCAGCCAACACAAGTTCCAAGTGATACATGGCAAAATATTGATAATATAGTTAAAATGGTGGAAGCACATATGGAGAAGAAATGAAAGAAGTTGAAATTGATTATTTAAAAAAGAGGAATAATTTATTAGAAAAATTAACTGAATTATATATTTTTATTATTATTGTTATTTTTCCATTATGTGTTGATTCTACAGGTTTTTTCAAGATATTGGAATGTAAATATAAATGTTATCTAATAATAGCGATTACATATATTGCAATAAGTTTAACAGCAATTATTTATTACTATATATTTCATAAAATTAGACCATTCAAAAACATAAAACTATCGAAAGTACAATATGTTGTAATAGCATTTTGGGGAATTAATATAATATCTTGTGTATTATCACCTTACCGTAAAAAATATAATCTACTTTTAGGAGTTGGTAGAGGTGAAGGGCTAATAAATATGTCTTTGTATTGCATTACATTTTTGCTTATATCAATTTTTGGAAAATTTCGAAAAAGATATATTACATACTTTTCAATATCTTCAATATGTATAAATACTATAGCAATTTTACAATATATAGGTTTTAATCCTTTTAATATGTATCAAGAAGGTATCGGAACTCATAATGTTAGTTTTATGACTACAATAGGGAATGTTGATTTTATTTCTGCAATGTATTGCATTTTACTTACTATATCTTTTGTAGCATTTGTATTTTTAGATGAAGAAATGAAATATAAGATAATACATTTAATTTCAATTTTTATGGGATTTTTTATATTTATTATTATAAATGTAATGAGTGGTAAAGTGGCATTTTTAGCAATATTTGTATTACTATTCCCTATAATAGTAACGAATAGCAAAAGACTTTATAGAACTATTATAGCAATGTCAATGATAATATTTGGATTAGCAGTTAATATAATTATAAATCCTACATACCACTTTAATATACAAAAGCTAACACTAGATTTTCAATTTAATGAAATAGCATTTGCACTTATTGTCATAACAGGAATTTTTCTATATTTGTCAAAATTATTATATAGATATGAGTATGATTTATCAAAAAATAAAAAAATAATAAAAATCTTGTATATAATAATGATTGTAAGTATAATTTTAATATTTATAGCATTATACTTTATAAATTTTAGTAGTGGAATTCTCTATGAAATACATGAAGTATTACATGGAAATTTTGATGATAATTTTGGAACATACAGAGTATTCTTATGGAAAAGGGCATTTTCATTAATGAATGAACATTTGTCAATAGGAAGTGGACCAGATACTTTTGCAGTACGTTTTATGGATAAATATACAGAAGATGTAAGAGCTTTAGGAGAATTGAGTATAAATGATACAGCTGCAAATGTTTATATAACAATGTTAATAAATATAGGTATGGTAGGGCTTGCTATATATTTATTATATATTTTTTTACAATTAAAAGATGGACTAAGAAGAAAAAATAATTATTCATTCGTGTTGCTTATAGCAATATTGTGTTATTGGATACAAGATTTTTTCAATCTATGGGTAGTTATAGTTGTGCCAGTGTTTTGGACTTTAATGGCAATACACCAGTTGGCACTTAATAAAGATACAAAAGTTTTAAAAGATGGGGGAATTACAAATGAGTCAGAAAAAGAAAAATAGTTTTTCAACAAGTATTAAGATGATAGTGTTCTTAATAATAGTTTTATTAATTGCTCGTGTAGCAATGATAATTTTTGGAAATGGAAAGGTAAATACTATAGAAGGTTATTTATATAGCTTTGCTTCAAGTGCAACAGAAGCAGATGCGACAAGTAGCGATGCAACAAGCAGTGATGCAACGAGCAGTGATGCAACAAGTTGCGACGCAACAAGCAGTGATGCAACAAGTTCTAATGTTCAAAATAGTGAGGCAATTAAACAGCAACAACATTTACAACAAATTCAACAAGTTGTAGAAGAAAAAGAAGAAGAAGAAAAAACTACTTTAAAAGAAACAGTCACATATAGAAATGACGAATTAACTTCAAAACTAATAGCTGAAATAACAGAAAGTGAAAATATAAAAACAATAATCATAAATGCAGATGATAGTCCAAAAATAAGTTCTGATATATTCAAAGCAATACAAAATACTTATAAACAATTAGTAATTACATATAAAGATAATGAATTTGTATTTAATGGAAGAAATATAAAAAATCCAAAAGATATAGATGCTTCTATATCTGTAAATTCTATACAAACTGATATAGATATTTCAAAAATAGTTAAATCAAATGGAATAGTTGTAAGTTTTGAACCTAATGGAGAATTGCCAGGAGTTGCAAAAGTTAGAATAAAATCTACAGATACATTAAAGAAGAATATAGATGGAAACAAAGTATATGCTTATTACTATGATGAACAAAATAAAAACTTTATACTAATGTCTGAAGATGTTAAATTATCAGAAGATGAATACTATGAGTTTGCAATAGAACATAATTCTAAATATATATTAGTAAATGAAAAAGTAGATGAAACATTATTAGCTGGGTATATTGCACCAACACAAAATAATCAAAAAGAAACAGTAAGTTTTTTAGAATCTCATAAAGCTTATATTATGATAATAGGAATGTGTATATTTGCTATAGTTTTAATTTCAGTAATTGTAATTGTAGATAAAAGAGGAATTAAAAAAAGAAAAATGATGGCACAACAAAAACAAAATGAAGATGAAAGAGTACCAAAGGCTTTTAGTAAAAATAATGAGTAAATTAAAAATAAATGCTAATATATTAAAAATATTTGCAATAACAGTAATGTTAATAGATCATATAGGATGCTATTTTGTTAGTAAGATAGCACCTAGACCTTATTATATAATAAGAAGTATTGGCAGACTAGCAATGCCAATATTTTTATATCTTATAGTGCAAGGGTTCTTCTATACAAGCAATTTAAAAAAATATATATTTAGAGTTTTTTGTTTAGCCACCATAACACAAATAATTTTAATAGTTTTAGGAATAATAAATGAAGTGCAATTTCCTTCATATATTTGCAGAGAAAATGAATATTTGGGAGTTTTATTTTCATATACATTATCATTAATTTTAATTGCAATGCTAGAATATAAGAAACCATTAAAGAAAGCTAATACTTTAATAAATTTTATTTTTAGAATAGTAGTTATATTTTTAATTGCAGTAGTATATATAAACATTGATATAGAATTTGATATGAGAATTCCATTTATGTTTATTGAAATTTATGTAATTGAAAAAATATTTATGGATAAAGAAAATCATATGTTATTTTTAAAAAGAAAATTTGAAAATAAATGGAAAAAGGCTTTTTTAAAAATTATTTATGTTTTACTAATAGAATTTTCATTTTTAAGTTCATTAGACTTCTCTGCATATCATCCAGGTTATAAATATGCAATTGCTTATACTGCAATACCTTTATTATTATATAATGGAGAAAAGGGAAAAAATAACAGACTGATAAAAATATTGTTTTATGCTATTTTTCCTCTACAACATTTAATATTCTATTTAAGTGGAATGATTATATGTTCTTAAAAATAGAACATAAATTTCTATC
>FR884536.1:21389-24946 GCA_000435535.1 Clostridium sp. CAG:575
AAATTTCTATCTATTTTTATTTGACATGAAAAAATACTAATAGTATAATTATTTTGAAAATAGAAAAATTATTTTAATAAAATAAAAAATGATAAAATTTTTAAAACATAATGATAATAAAGCTAGTTAATGGAAGGAATGAAATAAATGGAAGAAATAGATAAAATGGAAAACAAAGAAAATAGAAGAGGAAAACGTAAAAAAAGAAAATCAAATAAGAATATTATAAAAATAATTATTGCTATTGTAATTATATTTATAATTGGAATAATTGCATATAAAGTAAATGATTTAGTGGTTTTTGATAAAAACAAAAACATTAATTTAGTAATAAACAACAAAAATGTTACATCAAATTTAAAAAAAGAAATAATAATAGAAGACGGAAATATATATTTATCAAAACAAGATATTGGAAATTTCTTTGATAAATACATTTACGAAGATAAAGAAAACAATCAAATAATAACAACATATGATACAAAAGTTGCAGCAATAAGCTTAGATTCAGAAGAAATAACAATTAACGGAACTAAAAAAGAAACATCAGGAAAAATAATACAAAAAGATAACATAATATATATTCCGATAACAGACTTAGAAAATGTATATGGCATTGATATAAAATATATAGAAGATTCAAAAGTTTTAGTTTTAGATTCTGTAACAAAAGAACAGAAAAAAGCAATTGTAACAAAAAATGTTTCAGTAAAATCATCTAAAAAATTTATAGCAAAAACAGTAGAAAGAGTAAAAAAAGGAAGCTATGTAGTTGTTGTTTCAGAAGAAAATGGATACACTAGAATAAGAACAGAAAATGGAAAATTAGGATATGTCAAATTAAATAAGTTAGCTAATATTGTTACAGTAAGAGAAGAAATTAAAGAAACAAGTCAAATTGAAGGTAAAGTTAATCTAGTTTGGGACTATTACTCAAATGTAGCAAATGCACCTGACAGAAGTGGACAAACAATAGACGGTATAAATGTGGTATCACCAGCCTTCTTCCATATAAATTCAAACGGAGAGCTAGAAAATAACATTGGAACTTCTGGAAAAGAATATGTAGAATGGGCTCATAGCAATGGATATAAAGTATGGCCAATGCTACAAAATGATGGAACAGGAATGATGAGTGTAACTTCTAAAATAATGAATGATTACAATAAAAGACAAAAGTTAATTAATGAAATATTGATGGCATGCATTCAATATAAAATAGATGGAATAAATTTAGACTTCGAAAACATGAAACAAGAAGATAAAGATATGTATTCAAGATTTATTATAGAATTAGAACCAAGATTAAAAGAAATAGGATTAATTTTATCTGTTGATGTAACAGCACCAGACGGTTCGGAGACTTGGTCACTATGTTTTGATAGACATGTAATAGGAGACGTTGCAAACTATATTGTATTTATGGCATATGATCAGTATGGAGCATCAAGCAATAAAGCTGGAACAACAGCAGGATATAATTGGGTTGAATTAAGTTTAAAGAAATTTTTAGAAACAGAAGCTATTGAAAGTGACAAAATAATTCTTGCAATTCCATTGTATGCAAGAATTTGGACATTAGATGATTTAGAGACTGTAGTAAAACAGTCAGCAGTACCAATAAAAAATATAAATAAAGTAATTCCAGATGGAGTAGAAAAACAATGGGATGAAAATCTAAAACAATATTATATTCAATATAAAGATGGTTCTTATACAAAGAAAATGTGGATAGAAGATGAAAAATCATTAACAGAAAAAATATCTTTGATTAGTAAATATAATTTAGCAGGTGTGGCATCATGGGAAAAAGATATGGAGTATGATGGATTCTGGAGTTTTTTAAAGGAACAAATGAATAAGTAAAGATATGAATGGTTAAATTTAACACAACTATACAAAGACAAATAGCAAAATATTTTTAAGTGTTACAACATTTTGCTTGACAAAAATAAAAAAATGTCTTAATATATTATAAGTTTATTTTGGAAGAATAAATAATAATATATTAAGACATTACATTATTGTTTAAAAAAAGAAAAGAGGAGATTTTCATGGAAGAAAAAGAAGTAATCTTAACACAAGAAGGATATGATAGTTTAGATAAAGAATTAAATTATTTAAAAACTGAAAAGAGAGCAGAAATAGCAGAAAGAATAAAAGTAGCATTAGGATTTGGAGATTTATCAGAAAACTCTGAATATGATGAAGCTAAAACAGCGCAAGCTGAAAACGAAGTAAGAATTGCAGAATTAGAAAATAAAATAAGACATGCAAAAATAATTGATGAAAAAGAAATTGACACAGAAGTTGTTCAAGTTGGAAATACAGTAAAAGTATTAGATATAGAATTTAACGAAGAAATAGAATATACAATAGTTGGATCAACAGAAGTAAATTTAGCAGAAAATAAAATATCAAATGAATCACCTTTAGGAGCAGCACTTTTAGGAGCTAAAAAAGGTCATACAGTTGATGTTAATGCACCAGCAGGAATTATGAAATATAAGATATTGGATATAAAGAAATAATTATAAAGAGGATTTTAGTATCAACCTAAAGTCCTCTTTTTTGAATTATATAAAAATTTTGCTATAAAATGGCAATATCAGCTTAACTATTTTCCATAATATAAATATTGTATATATAACATATAAACTGGATTAAAGATTTGTCTATTACAAAATTTCAATTGCAGAATCTAAAGCAAGTCTAATCATAGTATTTAACCCTGTTTGACGTTCTTCAGGAGTAGCGATATTTTTTATAAATCTAGAATCAACTACACTCATTAAGCAAGCAGCTTTTTTATTTAATAACTTAGCATTATAAAACAAAGCAAAAGCTTCCATCTCAGCACCAATAGGATTAAAACCTTCTGGAATTCGAGCTAAAAATTTGTTTACATCAGTCATATAAACATCAAAACAATCAGTACAAACAGTATTACCTACATGCAAGTTTATATCATGCTTAATAGCAGTTTTGTTAATTAAAGAATTTAAATTTTTATCAGAAGCAATTAAGTGACAATTATCATTATTTAGTGTTAATGCATAATTACTTTCTGAAAAAACATTTTCACTTAAAATAATATCAAATAATTTTAATTCTGGTTTATAAGCTCCGCAAGAACCAATTCTAATAATATTTTCTACATTATAAAATTTAAATAATTCATAAGTATAAATACCTACACTAGGCATTCCCATACCATGTGCCATTATAGTTAATTCTTTTCCTTTATAAGTTCCTGTATATGCATACATACCTCTAACTTGATTTACAAGTTTGTAATTATCAAAAAAATTTTCTACGATATATTTTGCTCTTAAAGGATCTCCTGGCATTATAACAGTTTGGGCAATTTCTCCTATTTTAGCTTCATTATGTGGTGTTGGCATAATATTTTCCTCCTAAATAAAATTTTTTAAAAAATTGTAAAGTCAAATAATAACATATAGCTATTATTTTCTTATCAATTAAATTAATTATAACAATATATTGTAAAAAAATCAAAAAAATATTGCTAAAATTATATTTATAAATTATAATAT
>FR884537.1 GCA_000435535.1 Clostridium sp. CAG:575
AATACAAAAACAAGTATCCGTAACCAAAAAAATAAATTATTTGTAACTTAAAAATCTGAGATATTGAATAATAAAATTAAAGATGATAAAGTTAAATAGATGATAAATCGTGTATATAAATGAATACACTGAGGGAGGATATAAGATGAATACTAAAACCAAAAACATACTATTAAAAAAAGTAATAATAAGTTTATTAATACTTTCAATTACATTACCTATATTAATGCCATTAAAAAGTGTAGCGACAAGTATTTCTGTATCAATGGATACAAAAGCTACTAATATAAGAAAAGGAGATACGGTATATGTAAATGTTTATGTAACAGGAGATGCTATCTCAGGAATTTCTGGATATTTAGAATATGATAAAGATTTATTTGATAATATAAAAAATTCAAGTTTAATAATATCAGAGAAATTAAAAGGAGATGACGGATATGGTACATATTCAGCAACATTTACAAGTGATATAAATAAATTAGTAGTATTAGAAAGCGAGGGAGGGTATTATACAATACCTGACGGAGGTTTATTATTACAAATAAAATTAGTAGCTAAAAAAGATGTAACATCATCAAAAATTAAGTTTAAAACTATAGAGGTTGATGGAGAAAATGACTACTATTCAGCAGATGATACTGAATGTGAATTACCAGCGCCAGGAGCTCAAGAATATATTGTTAGATATAATGCAAGCACAACAGAAACCGTAACAAACATGCCAGATAATGATAAAAAAACACAAGGATTACCATATACAGTATCAACAACAATACCAGAAAGAACAGGCTATACATTCAAAGGTTGGAATACACAATCTGATGGAAGTGGTACACCTTATGCAGCAGGAAGTGTATATTCTCAAGATGCAAATTTAGAATTATATGCTCAATGGGAAATAATAAAAACAACATTAACAGTAAATCCAAATGGAGG
>FR884538.1 GCA_000435535.1 Clostridium sp. CAG:575
AATTATATATATAAAAATTAATTGAAAAATTAATTAAAAAATGAAAAATAAATTATAATAATAAATAGGAGGAATAATTTTGAAAATAAATAATTTAAAAATAAATTCCTATGGAAAATTAAAAGATAAAGAAATTAATTTAAAAAATGGAATTAATTTAGTATATGGACCAAATGAGGCTGGAAAATCAACATTAATTAAATTTATAATAAATTCTTTTTATGGAATTTCAAAAAATAAAAAAGGAAAAGAAATATCAGATTTTGATAAATATAAACCATGGCAAGGAGAAGAATTTTCAGGTAAAGTAGAATATGAATTAGATGATAATAGTAAATATGAAATTTATAGAGATTTTAGTAAAAAAAATCCTAAAATATTTAATGAATCTATGGAAGATATTTCAAAAGAATTTAATATAGATAAAAATAGAGGAAATGAATTTTTTTATGAACAGACAAAAATAGATGAAGATTTGTTTTTATCAACACTTGCTATTAATCAAAATGAAGTAAAATTAGAAGATCAATCACAGAATTTTTTAGTACAAAAAATTGCTAATTTAGCACAAACAGGAGATGATAATACTTCGTTTAAAAGGGTAATTGATAGACTAAATAGAAGACAATTAGATGAAGTAGGAACAGAAAGGTCTAGGGAAAAGCCAATTAATGTAATTAGTAGAAATATTCAAAATTTAGAGATAGAAAAACAGGAATTGGAAAAGTATAAAAATTTTAAGTATGAATATGAGGAAAAAGAAAATAGTTTAGAAGAAGAAATTTTAAAATTAGAAAAAGAAAATAATTTTTTAAGAGAAGTAAAAAATTTAAATGAAAA
>FR884539.1 GCA_000435535.1 Clostridium sp. CAG:575
ATTATGAAAGATAAATTATCTCTCACTAAGCACATTTTAAAAAAATATAATCAAGAACATTTATTAACATTTTATGATGATCTTTCAGTAGACCAACAAAACATGCTAATAAATCAAATATTAAGTATAAATTTTGAACAAATTTTAACACTATATAAAAACTCTTTTTTAGATGACCCAAAAACAAAAATATCACCTCTAAATCATATAGAAAAAAATTTGTTAAATAAAAATGAAATCATTTCTTACCAAAAAATTGGTGAACCCATTATAAAAAATGGTAATTTTGCTGTAGTAACAATGGCTGGTGGTCAAGGCACACGTCTTGGATATAAAGGTCCAAAAGGAACTTATCCTTTAAATTTAAAACCATACAGAAAATCGCTATTTCAAATTATGGCTGAAGACATAAAACTTGCAAACACTACCTATAACACTATAATTCACTGGTTTATAATGACAAGTGAAGAAAATGATAACCAAACTAAATCATTCTTTAGTTTAAATAATTATTTTGGCTATCCTAAAGAAAAAATCACTTTCTTTAAGCAAGATAAACTTCCTTTAGTTGATTTAAATGGAAAATTAATATTACAAGAGCCTTATATTATTAAAGAAGCATCAAATGGAAATGGAAACGTATTTAATTCAATGAAAAAAAATAACATTATAGACATTTTAAATTCAGAAAATATTAAATGGGTTTCATTTGGTGGAATTGATAACGTTTTACTTAAAAACTGTGATCCAATATTTCTAGGACTAATTATTAATAACAGATTACAAGTTGGTTCAAAATCAATATTCAAAAAAGATCCTTTAGAAAAAACAGCTGTATACTGCAAAAAAAATGGAAAACCATCAATTTTAGACTATAATGATATAACATTAGACTTATCTGAATCAAAAATTGAAAATACCAATACATATTTATACAGAGAAGCAAATATCTTATCTCATATAATGAGTATAGAAGCAATTGAAAAAATGAGCACTATAAATCTAAAATATCATCGAGCATTTAAGAAAAATGCCTTTGTAAATTTTGAAGGAGTAAAACAAGTTCCTGAAAAACCAAATACTTTTAAATTTGAAAATTTCATATTTGATGCCTTTTCTTATTTTGATGATATGTTACTTTTAAGAGTTGATGAAAATGAAGAATTTGCTCCCATTAAAGATTTTACAGGTATTTACAATCCAGACACAGCAATTGAAAAATATGAAAATTATTTTAAAAAACATCATAATACTGACATCATTTAAAAAATAAGTTAATAAAAACAATTATAATGCAGTATTTTATTATAATATAAAAAACCTTGATGTATAAACAAATATTTTGATTTTTATACACTAAGGTTTTTATTTTTTTATTTTATATTTACTTTTTGCTTTTTCTTAATTCTTTAAAAAATTGTTGTAAAATATTTTCGCATTCATCTTTTAATATTCCAGTCTCAGCTTCAACCTTATGATTAAAAGTATAATCATTAAATAAATTAAATACTGAACCAACAGCTCCTGTTTTAGCATCTTGCGTACCAATATATATTTTTCTGATACGTGAATTAATCATCGCACCTGCACACATTGAACATGGTTCAAGAGTGACATACATATCACAATCTAATAATCTCCATGATTTCAATTTTCTGCTTGCTTTCTGGATTGCTAATATTTCAGCGTGTTTTGTTGTATCCGTTTTTGTTTCTTTTAAATTATGTGCTCTTGCTATAATTTTACCTTCTTTTACTATCACTGCGCCTACCGGTACTTCTAACTTATCATATGCTTTTTTTGCCTCTTTTAAAGCTTCCATCATAAATTTTTCTTTTTCTCCCATACATAACTCCAATTCTTTTTAGTGTTTGTAACTTAATCTAATTTTACTTTCTACATTATATCAAATAGTAAGTACTTTTTCAAAATTTTTTTAAAAATTCCATCTGTAATATATCATCCATATATTTTTCTTGATTTGTTTTGAATTTATTTGAACCAATTAATAATGACCAAAAAAATAAAAAATTTATAATTATTAGAATAAAAATAATATTGAATATAAACATAATCTCCTCCTCTTTATTTTATTAAATATAGTATTTATCTATATTTTATTCAAATGGTAAAGAAGTTATGTATGGAAATTATAATTATTATAGCATTTTTCTAATTATGTGTATCGAAAAAATTGTCGAATATATTAAATTTAATAACTTTATTTTTAATAAACTAAGGAATGTCCCTTTTTCCCTTTTTAGAGGGAAAAAAAAGAACGTCCCCTTTTCCCCCTAAAAAGGGAAAAGGAAGGAACGTCCCTTCCTCCCTATTCTGTAACTTCTTCAGTTTTCTTCTCTGTATCAATACGAATATCTTGATATTTTTTCATTCCCGTTCCAGCTGGTATTAATTTTCCTATAATAACATTTTCTTTTAGTCCAATTAAATCATCAACTTTTCCTTTAATAGCTGCATCTGTAAGAACTCTTGTAGTTTCTTGGAATGATGCTGCTGATAAGAAACTTTCTGTTGCAAGAGATGCTTTTGTAATACCTAATAGCACTCTCTTACCTGTTGCTGGTCGTTTTCCTTCTGCTATAGTTTCATTATTTTTATCTTCAAATTCATACATATCTACTAATGATCCTGGGAACATATCTGTATCTCCATTATCATCAACTCTAACCTTTTTAAGCATTTGTCTACCAATAACTTCAACGTGTTTATCATTGATATCAACACCTTGGTTTCTATAAACTTTTTGAACTTCTGAAGTTAAGTATTCATATACTCCTTCTGGTCCTTTTAATGCTAATATTTCTGATGGATTGATTGAACCTTCGATTAATGGATCTGCAACATCAACCATATCTCCATCTTTTACTTTCATCTTAGAACCAAATGGAATTGTATAAGTTCTTGAATCATCACTTGATGTAACAACAACTTCTTTCTTCTTCTTTGTTTCTTTTATTTTTACTTTACCTGCAATTTCAGAGATTATTGCAACACCCTTAGGCTTTCTAGCTTCAAATAATTCTTCAACTCTTGGAAGACCTTGAGTAATATCTGCTACACCTGCAACACCACCAGAGTGGATAGTTCTCATTGTAAGCTGTGTACCAGGCTCACCAATTGATTGAGCTGCTATAATACCTACTGATTCACCGATAGATACTAGACTTCTTCTTGCTAATCCCATACCATAACATTTTTGACATACACCATGTTTTGAACGACAAGCTAATACAGAACGTACTTCTAATCTTTCGATTCCACTTGCTACAATTCTTTCTGCTATATCTTCTGTAATCATAGTATTTGTGTCAACAATAAGTTCATTTGTATTTGGATCATAAACATCATTTACAACATATCTACCAATAATTCTTTCTTTTTGTCTGCAATTTCTTCTGTTATCATAGTATTTGTGTCAACTATAAGTTCATTTGTATTTGGATCATATACATCATTTACAACATATCTACCAATAATTCTCTCTTGCATTTTTTCAATTACTTGATTTCCATCTTTAATATCATAAACAATTAAACCTTCATGTGTTCCACAATCATGTTCTCTTACAATAATATCTTGAGATACATCAACTAATCTTCTTGTTAAGTATCCTGAATCGGCTGTTCTTAAAGCTGTATCTGAAAGACCTTTACGTGCACCATGGGCAGAAATGAAGTACTCTAATGCATCTAATCCTTCTGCAAATGATGATTTGATAGGAATTTCTACTGCTTTACCTGTTGTACTAGCCATAAGTCCACGGATACCAGCAATTTGTCTTAATTGGTTCATGTTACCTCTGGCTCCAGATTTAACCATCATATATATTGGGTTTAAATCATCAAAGTTATCTTCCATTGCTTGACTAATTTTCTTAGTTGCATCTTCCCAAACTTTGATAACTGAGTTATATCTTTCGTCATTTGTTATTAATCCTCTTGCATATTGTTTTCTGATTGTTTCTATTTGTTTATCAGCTTCTTCTAGTAATCCTTTTTTAGCTGCTGGCACTTTAACATCACTCATTGAGAATGTAATACCTGCAAGTGTTGAGTATTTGAATCCTAAAGCTTTTACATAGTCAATTACTTCAGCAGATTCAACTACACCATGTACACGAATTACTCTTTCAATAATTTGTCCCATTGATTTTTTCATAACTGGGAAATTAATTTCGTATTGGAATGGATCTTCATTTCTATCAATGAATCCTAAATCTTGAGGAATTCCTTGGTTAAAAATAATTCTACCAACACTAGTTTCTATTTTTTTAGATTTCTTTTCTCCATCTATTTCCTTTGTAACTCTTACAAAGATTTTTGCATGTATTCCAACATCATGATTTTCGTAAGCCATAATAGCTTCATCTGGATCTTTGAAGTATTTTCCTTCTCCCTTTTCTCCATCTAAAGTCATTGTTAAATAATAGCTTCCTAAAACCATGTCTAGTCTTGGAACAGCAACTGGTTTACCATCTTGTGGTTTTAATAAGTTGTTTGTTGCAAGCATTAAATATCTTGCTTCTGCTTGTGCTTCTAAAGATAATGGTAAATGCACAGCCATTTGGTCACCATCGAAGTCGGCATTGAACGCTTCACAAACTAATGGGTGAAGTTTTATTGCTCTACCTTCTACTAAAACTGGTTCAAATGCTTGAATACCTAATCTATGTAGTGTAGGAGCACGGTTTAACATTACTGGATGGTCTTTTATAACATCTTCTAATATTCCCCATACTTCTGGTTTTAATCTTTCTACCATTCTTTTTGCACTTTTAATATTTTGAGCTATTCCTTTTGCTACTAATTCTTTCATAACAAATGGCTTAAATAATTCAACTGCCATTTCTTTTGGAAGTCCACATTGGTAAATCTTTAGTTCTGGTCCAACTACGATAACAGAACGTCCAGAATAGTCAACCCTCTTACCTAATAAGTTTTGACGGAATCTACCTTGTTTTCCTTTTAACATATCTGATAAAGATTTTAAAGGTCTATTTCCAGCACCTGTAACTGGTCTTCCCCTTCTACTATTATCAATTAATGCATCTACAGATTCTTGTAACATTCTCTTTTCATTTCTTACAATAATTTCTGGCGCACCTAATTCTAATAATCTTTTTAAACGGTTATTTCTATTAATAACTCTTCTATATAAATCATTTAAATCTGATGTAGCAAATCTACCACCATCTAATTGTACCATTGGTCTTAAGTCTGGTGGAATAACTGGTACAACTGACATTATCATCCATTCTGGTCTTGTATTAGAAAGTCTAAAAGCATCAACTGTATCTAATCTTTTAATTAGTTTACCTTTCTTTTGCTCACTAGCATTTTCTAATTCTTTTCTTATTTGTTTTGATAATTGATCTAAGTCTATTTTTTCTAGTAATTCTTTTAAAGCTTCTGCACCCATTTTTGCTTTAAATGAACCTCTACCATATTTTTCTTCTGCTTCATGATATTCTTTTTCTGTCAACACTTGACAATTTACTAAATCTGTATTTCCTTTATCTGTTACAATATAAGAAGCAAAATATACTACTTTTTCAAGGTTTCTTGGTGAAACATCTAATACTAAAGCAATTCTACTTGGTATCCCTTTAAAATACCAAATGTGTGCAACTGGTGCTGCAAGTTCAATATGTCCCATTCTTTCTCTTCTTACTTTAGATTTTGTAACTTCAACACCACATCTATCACATACAATCCCTTTATATCTAACTCTTTTATATTTACCACAATGACATTCCCAGTCTTTTGTTGGTCCAAATATTCTTTCACAGAACAAACCATCTTTTTCTGGTTTTAAAGTTCTATAGTTTATTGTCTCAGGTTTTTTTACTTCTCCTTTTGACCATTCTCTTATTTTTTCATCTGATGCTATCCCTATTTTTATTTTATTAAAAATATCTAATTCGTCCACTATTTTTCCCCCTAATAATATTTTTTGGGTAATCATAAAACAGTTTAAAACACTAACCACTGCACGAACAATTCCCTACTGTCGATTTTATACTTTTTACAATTTATTAAATTAATCCCCTATAAATTTATTAAATTGGGTAATTTCAAAACAAATTTAATTACTATCCCCTGCTCTTGCATATCTTTTTGTCGAACTAAATTTTTTTGAAATTTATTTAATTTTATTCTTTAAGGGACAGAACTTTTAAGAACATTCTTCTCATCAGAACCATTCCCTTAAATTATTTTAATCTAAATCACTATCATTAAAAATAGCTTCATCATCTTCATCGTCTAATCTTTCAAATAATTCATCACTATCTTCAACTTCTTCTTCATCTAATAAAATATCATCATTGACATCTTCTCCATAGCCGTCTGCTAAATCATCTTCAGCAACTACTTCTTCTTCTGCCAAAATATTTTTATCTTTTTCAGGATCATATTCGATACCATCTTCTATATTTTCTTTTAATTCTAACTCTTTATTGTCTTCTGAATATAGACGTACATCTAATCCTAAAGATTGTAATTCTTTTACAAGAACTTTAAAGCTTTCTGGAACTCCTGGTTCAGGAATATTTTCACCTTTAACAATTGCTTCATATGTTTTTACTCTACCTACAACGTCATCTGATTTTACAGTTAACATTTCTTGTAGTGTATAGGCTGCTCCATATGCTTCAAGTGCCCAAACTTCCATTTCTCCAAAACGTTGTCCACCAAATTGTGCTTTACCTCCAAGTGGTTGTTGAGTAACTAATGAGTATGGTCCAGTTGAACGAGCATGAATTTTATCATCAACTAAGTGGTGTAATTTAAGCATATACATAACACCAACTGTAATTGGTTTATCAAATGGTTCTCCTGTTCTTCCATCATATAAAATTGATTTTCCATCTTCACTCATACCAGCTTGTTTTAATAATTCTTCAACATCTTCTTGTGTTGCACCATCAAATACTGGTGTTGATACATGCCATCCTAAAGCTTTTGCTGCTCCACCTAAGTGAACTTCAAGGATTTGTCCTAAATTCATACGAGATGGAAGTCCTAATGG
>FR884540.1:0-14474 GCA_000435535.1 Clostridium sp. CAG:575
AATATTATATATAATAGAGAACAAATCAGAAAGAATTAGAAACAAGGAGGAAAAACATAAAAATGAATGAAATAATAGAGAAAGACAAAATGCCTAAGATAAAAGTAATAGGAGTAGGAGGAGCTGGAAATAATGCAATAAATAGAATGATTGAAGATAATGTAAGTGGAGTATCATTTTATATGATGAATACAGAAACTGGTACATTAAAAAGATCAAGAACAAGTAATATTTTACAAATAGGAGTTCAAACAACTAGAGGATTAGGAGCTGGAGCAAATGAACTTGTTGGAGAAAGAGCAGCTATTGAAAATAAAGAAGAAATTAAACAAATTTTGCAAGGAGCAGATTTGGTGTTTATAACTGCTGGAATGGGTGGAGGAACAGGAACAGGAGCAGCACCAATTGTTGCAGAAATTGCAAAAGAAATGGGAATTTTAACAATAGGGATTGTAACAAAACCATTTTTATTTGAGGGAAAAGCTAGAAAATTAAGAGCAGATAAGGGAACTGAAAGATTAAGAAATAATGTTGATGATTTAATTGTTGTATTAAATGACAATTTATTAAAAGTAACAGATACAAAGATAACATTAGATAAAGCATTTTCTTTAGCTGATGATGTTTTGGAACAAGGTATTACAAGTATAACAGATTTATTAACATCAATAGGAGAAGTTAATATAGATTTTGCGGATATAAAAACAACTATGAGTTATAAAGGCAAAGCATATATGGGAATAGGAAGAGCAAGTGGAGAAAAGAAGATAGAAGAAGCTGTTAGACAAGCTATTGAAAATCCTTTAACAGAAAGCAAAATTGATGGAGCAAAAGGTGTTATATTTAATGTAAAAGGAGACGAATCATTAAGTTTAATAGAAATAAATAGTGCAATAGGACTAATTAATGAGAAAATAAGTGATGATGCCAATGTTATATTTGGAACAGTAATTGATAATAATATGGGTGAGGAAGTATCAGTAACTGTAATAGCAACAGGAATTGAAGAAAAAGCAGAAATAAGAAAATAGTAAAATTATTATCTATATAATATAAATAAAACTAAAATAATAACTAATAAAGTGTTGTTTATAATGTTTGGAGGAAAAACTTATGAAAAAGTTATTAGTAATAATTTGTGTGTTATTAATTATATTTGTAGGAATGTATATATATAAAATAAATAGTAATCAAGATAATGTAACAGCTCAGGAAGTACAAAATATTCAAGATTATATAAAAAAAATATACATGTGGAAAGAAGTTACAGGAGAGGCACTACCTGAATTTGATGATATAAATGAAGCTCCAGATAATTGGTTATGGGAAGTTGTAAAAAAAGATTTAGAAGATTATGAACTTACTTATGAACAAATTCAACAAAAGTCAGAAGAACTTTTTGGTAATAATTTTTCAAAAGCATTTCCAAAAGATGGAACAGATTACATGTGGTTTGATGAAGAGACAAATAAATATTATTCAACAGGAATAGGGCTAGATAGTCAAGAAGACACATTTTTTATTAATAAAATAGATAAAACAAATGACGGATATCAGGTAGAAATAGCTGAATACATTGTTGATTACTCAGAATACACTTCTGTAGAAAATGAAGAAATGGCTAACCAAGATATACAAAAAAATCAATTAGATAATGAAGCAAAAGAAATTATAGAGCCAGGGTATAATATTTATATAAAAAATCTTGATGGAAATGTTATACAAACTGTCAAATCAACAGAAAGTGAAAGTCAAATAATAGAAATAGTAAAGGAAAATATAGATAAGTTTTCTAAAAAAACAGTAAAATTAATAAAAGATACAAATAATAATATATATGTGAGACAAGTTGAACGGAACAAGTGGGACGTAGACAATTTGTCTCATATTGTTGTCGAAAACTGTCAAAAGTTGTCAAAAGAATAGATAATAAATAGGTAGTACTGAAGATTTTTTTTGAAAGTCAATAGAATATAAGTGGTAGATATTAAAATTTAGAAGGTGTTAAAGTGATATGAGTTTAGAATTATTAGAACAGTGCAAAATATGTCCTCATGAATGTAAAATAAATAGAAATAATGGAAAAATAGGAAGATGTAAATCTACAGATAAAGTAAAAATTGCATTATATTCAACACATAACTTTGAAGAACCATGTATAAGTGGAAAAAAAGGTTCAGGGACCGTGTTTTTTTCAAATTGTAATTTGAATTGTATATTTTGCCAGAATTATGAAATAAGCCAAGAGGGAAAAGGAGAAGAAATATCAATAGAAGGATTGGCAGAAATTTTTTTAAAGCAACAAGAAAAAGATGTTGAAAATATAAATTTGGTTACACCAACAAGTTATGTTCCACAAATTATAGAAGCAATAAAAATTGCAAAAAGTAAAGGATTAAAACTTCCAATAGTTTATAATACAAATGGTTATGAAAAAATTGAAACACTAAAAATGTTAGATGGATATATTGATATTTATTTACCAGATTTTAAATATGCACAAAATGAGCTAGGAAAGAGATTATCAAAGGTTGACAATTATTTTGAAATTACGACAGAAGCTTTAAGAGAGATGTATAAACAAACAGGAAAAGCTATTTTTGATGATAGAGGGATTATGCAAAAAGGTATGATTGTTAGACATTTAGTTTTGCCTAATCATCTAGTAAATTCTCGAAAAGTTTTAAAATGGCTTAATGATAATATGAATGATGTTTTTGTAAGTGTTATGGCACAATATTTTCCAACATATAAAGCTAAAGAGCTTGAGGATATAAATAGAAAATTGACAAAAGAAGAATATGAGCAAATAGAAAGTTATTTATATAGATTAAATTTAGAAAATGGGTATATTCAAGAATTGGGAGAACATGAAGAAGAATATGTTCCAAAGTGGTTTAATACATAATTAGAAATCTAAAATAAAAATGTTGGAATTTGTAGATAAATAAAATTTGTTATGATATAATTCGATTATAAATAAAAATTTCTATTTAAGGAGGATTTTTAAATGACACAGGCTGATAAAAATTTTATTGAAACATGTAAAAAAATTTTAGAAGAAGGATATTCTTCAGAAGGAACAGGAGTTAGGACAAGATGGGATGATGGAGCAGAAGCAAATTACATTTCTATTGTTGGAGTTCAAAATGTATATGATGTTGGAAAAGAATTTCCGATGATAACATTAAGGAATAATAGTCAAACTGTAAAAAGAGCTATTGATGAAATTTTGTGGATTTGGCAAAAAAAATCAAATAAAGTAAGTGATTTAAATTCACATATTTGGGATCAGTGGGCTGGTGAAGATGGAACAATAGGAAAAGCTTATGGTTATCAGTTTGCTCAAAAGTATGATTTCAAGACAAAAGAAGGAATTCAAAAAATGGATCAAGTTGATTATGTATTATATTTATTAAAACATGACCCAGCTAGTCGTAGAATTATGACTAATCTTTTTAATCATGCAGAGTTAAAAGATATGAATCTAGAACCATGTGCATATTCTACACAATGGTTAGTAAAAGGTGGTAAGTTACATCTTATTTTAAATCAACGTTCACAAGATATGTTAGCAGCAAATGGATGGAATACAATGCAATATGCAGCATTATTATGTATGTTTGCACAGGTGTCAGGCTTAGAAGTTGGGACATTAACACATAATATTGGAGATTGTCATATATATGATAGACATATTCCATTAATCAAAAAGTTAATTGAGTCAGAGCCAGTTGATTGTAGTCCAAAGTTAGTTATTAAAAATCCAACAAAAGACTTTTATGATTTTAAAGTGGAAGATTTTGAAATTCAAGATTATGATTATAATAAAGAGATAAAACTTGGAAAAATTCCAGTTGCAATTTAAAATGTTATTTGAATAGGATACAGATAATTGTTATTTTGAATTTATGGTTAGTAAGGTTTTCTTACAAGTTATTAAAAAGTAGAAAAAGAGAGGAATATAATGCTAAGTATAATAGTTGCAAAATCGAGAAATAATGTAATTGGAAATAATAATACAATGTTATGGAAGCTACCAGATGATTTAAAGAGGTTTAAAGAAAAAACCACAGGACATGTAATAATAATGGGGAGAAAAACATTTGAATCTTTAGGTAGAGTTCTTCCAAATAGAAAGCATATTATTTTAAGTAGAAATAAAAATTTTAAAGTGGATTCAAAAGATGTAAAAGTAATACATTCTGTAGATGAATTAAATGAATATATTAATGAGGAGGAAGAAAATTTTGTAATTGGTGGTACTAATATATATAATTTGTTAATGCCATATTGCAAAAAAATGTATGTGACCCAATTGGAAAAAGATTTTTATGGAGATGCAATTTTTCCAGAAATTGATGAAAATGAATGGATAGAGGTTTCAAGAGAACAAGGACCACAGAATGAAATTGTTGATTTTAAATATGAATATGTAACGTATGTTAGAAAATAAATAATAAAATCAAAGCTTTAGGTTAAACTAATGATATGAGCGAGCAAAGCCAAAAGATTTGTTCCCAAAATTTTGAAAAAATATTGGAGAACGATGAGCAAGCAAACTAAAAGATTTGTTCTCCAAAATTTTGAAAAAATATTGGAGAACGATGAGCAAGCAAACTAAAAGATTTGTTCTCCAAAATTTTGAAAAAATATTGGAGAACGATGAGCAAGCAAACTAAAAGATTTGTTCTCCAAAATTTTGAAAAAATATTGGAGAACGATGAGCAAGCAAACTAAAAGATTTGTTCTCCAAAATTTTGAAAAAATATTGGAGAACGATGAGCAAGCAAACTAAAAGATTTGTTCTCCAAAATTTTGAAAAAATATTGGAGAACGATGAGCAAGCAAACTAAAAGATTTGTTCTCCAAAATTTTGAAAAAATATTGGAGAACGATGAGCGAGCAAAGCGAGCGAAAGGAGAAAATTATGTTTAAACCTGAAGCTATTTATTTTGAAAAAGAAATTGAAAACTATAAACTAGGAAAAAAACTATTAGAAAAATACAAAGAAGTTCCTAAAATAGAAATAGAAAATCATAACAATATAGAAGAAATGAGAAAAAAAGAAAACAGTGAATTTATGAAAATGAAGAGAAATCTAATAATAGGAGTCAGGAAAACTCACAAGTTTGTAGAAAACCATAAAACTTCTGACTATCTAGTTCCATATACATCATCAGGGTGTACAGCTGCATGTATGTATTGTTATTTAGTTTGTAATTATAACAAATGTGCATATTTAAGGTTATTTGTTAATAGGGAACAAATGATGGATAAAATAATAAAGGTTTCTAATCAAGCTGAAAGAGAGTTAACCTTTGAAATAGGTAGCAATAGTGATTTGATTTTAGAGAATACCATAACAGGAAATTTGCCATGGACTATAGAAAATTTTAAAAAAGCTAATAAAGGAAATCTTACATTTCCAACAAAATTTGATATGGTAGATGACATTTTAGATTTAGATCATCAAGGTAGAGTAATAATTAGAATGAGTATTAATCCAGAATTTATTATAAATAGAGTTGAGTTTGGAACTTCAAGATTAAATGGAAGAATTGAAGCAATAAATAAATTAAAAGAAGCGGGGTATAGAATTGGAATTTTAATTGCACCAGTAATAATGGTCGAAAATTGGAAGAAATTATATTTGCAATTGATACAACAATTATCTGAGAGCTTAACAGAAAATGTAAAAAAAGACGTCTTTTTTGAAATTATATTTATGACATATAGCTTTGTGCACACTAAAATAAATCAAGAAGCATTTCCAAATGCTATAAATTTATATGATAAAGAAATAATGACTGGTAGGGGAAAAGGCAAATATATGTATAAAAATCTAGTAAGAGAAGATGGAGAAAAATTTTTAAGAGAGCAAATGAAAAAATATTTTCCAAATAATGAAATAATGTATATTGTGTAAAACTATTGAAATACAAAAAAATATGTAGTAATATGTTCATATAAAGATATGATTTGTTGTAAAAAGTTATTTTTATAACTATATATCAATAGATAAGAAAGGGCTGAAATTTTATATGAACGAAGATAAGAATAAAAAAAGAGCAAATTATATAAGCTGGGAAGAGTACTTTATGGCAATAGCAAAATTGTCTGCAATGAGAAGTAAAGACCCATCAACACAAGTTGGAGCATGTATAGTAAGCAATGATAATAGAATTTTATCAATTGGATATAATGGAGCTCCAAATGGATTTAGTGATGATAAATTTCCATGGGGTAGAGAAGGAGAAAATTTAGATACAAAATATCCATATGTATGTCATGCAGAAATGAATGCAATATTAAATTTTAGAGGAAGCAAAAAAGATTTAGAAAATTCAAAAATATATGTTGATTTATTTCCTTGTAATGAATGTGCTAAGATTATTATACAAGCTGGAATAAAGGAAGTTGTTTATTTGTCTGATAAATATGCAAATTCAGAAAACAATATTGCATCAAGAAGATTGTTTGATGCTTGTGGAGTAGTATATAGAAAATTGGGTACTGAAAATAAAAAAATTGAAATTGAAATTTAGGGTAATGTTTTTTTATTTTATGAAAGGTACAAGTCAAAAAAGGGATGTCCCTTTTTCCCTTGTAGAAGGGAAAATAAAGGAACGTCCCTTATTCCCACTTATTTGATAGTTACTATTGTAACTCCCATTTCTCCTTCACCGAAAGTTCCGATTCTAAAGCTTTCAACATGTTGATTTTTTCGTAAGAATTTGTGGATTCCTTCACGTAATTTTCCAGTGCCTTTTCCATGAACGATTCTTGCTGTTTCTAATTTTGCTAGACTACAGTCATCTAAAAATTTATCAATAATTGGAATAGCTTCGTCAACGTTTAAGCCAATAACATTGATTTCTGTTTTTGCATTTTGCGTTTTAGAAACTTTTATACTTGTTGTACCAGAAGGTTTTTGAACTTTTTGATTTTTTGATAAAAGTTCAATATCTTTTAAGTTTACAGACATTTTCATGCTTCCAATTTGAACTTGAACTTCATTTGATTTTGTTACATTTGAAACTATAATTCCATTTGCATTAAACTTTCTAATATATACTTCTAAATTTGGTGTTAAATCTTCTTTTTTTATAGAAGTTTTATTGTCAAAATCTTCAGATAAAATAATATCAGAATTTTTTGTAGATAGATTTTTTATATCTTTATTTAACTTATTTCTAAGATTATTTAATTCTGTCATTGAAGAACTTGAATTATTCATACTAGAAATTATTTTATTTGCTTCTTCTTTAGCATCTAACAAAATATTTCTTGCTTCAATTTTAGCATTTTGTATTATTGATTTTTCTTGTTCTAATAAATTAGAATTATCACGTTCTAATGATTTTTTTAGTTTTTTAATATTTTCTAATTCTTTAGAAATGGCAATTTTATCTTGTTCAGTCTGAGCTTTATTATCATAGATATTTTTTAAAAGTTCTTCAAAATCTAATTCATTTTTTGTCAAACTTGATTTGGCTTCTTGAATGATATTATAGTTTAATCCCAATTTTTCACTAATTGCAAAAGCATTACTTTTACCAGGCACACCAATTAATAACTGATATGTAGGAGATAAGGTATTTATATCAAATGAAACAGAAGCATTTTCAAATCCATCTGTAATAAGTGCATATTTTTTTAGTTCTTGATAATGTGTTGTAGCGACTGTTAGTATATTATTTTTGTGAAAGAAGTCCAAAATACTAATAGCAAGAGCTGCACCTTCTAATGGGTCAGTACCAGAACCTAATTCATCAACTAATATAAGAGAATTTTCAGTTGCAGAATTTACAATTGTAACAATATTTTTCATGTGAGAAGAAAAAGTACTTAAAGAATCAGAAATACTTTGGTCATCTCCAATGTCTGCAAAAACATTGTCAAATACATATATGCTGGAATTAGGTGCTACAGGAATATTAAGACCACTACAAGCCATGCAAGTTAATAGACCAATAGTTTTAAGTGTAACGGTTTTACCACCTGTGTTTGGACCAGTAATTACTAAAGTATTAAAATTTTGTCCTAAAGAAACAGAAATTGGAACAGCTATATCCTGATTTAATAAAGGATGTTTAGCTTGATTCAAAATTATTTCTTTTTTATCACTGATTTTGGGAGTGATTGCATGTAATGATTTTGAATATTTTGCTTTTGCAAAGATAAAATCCAATTCTCCAATATATTTGATATCTTGCTTAAGTTCTTCTGTATAAGGATAAAATAATTTACTTAGTTCTTGTAAAATTTTTTCAATTTCCAAATTTTCTTCTATTTTCAAATTAGCAAGTTCATTATTTAATTCAAATATGGCAATAGGCTCAATAAAAACAGTTGAACCAGAACTAGAAATATCATGAACAAAGCCTTTTATTTGACTTCTATATTCATCTTTTACAGGAATTACATATCTATCATTTCTAATTGTAATTACATTTTCTTGCAAATATTTTGAATAAGAATGTAATAAATGATTTAGTTTGTTTTTAATATCTTGTTCAATAGTTCTTTGTTTTTTTCTTATGCTGGCAAGGCGTGTAGAAGCTTTATCAGATATGTTGTTTTCATCAATTATACAGATTTTTATTTTATCAAGTATTGATTTGTTTGTGTATAACTCAGAAAAAATTTTATTTAAACAAGAAAAATCTTCTGGATTAATATGTTCAACAAAAAAATAATTTTTTAGGTCATTAGACATTTGCAAAATTTTTGTTATTTCTAAAATTGACTTAATTGATAGTGTTCCAAATGATTCAAGAGCTTTAATTGTAATTGTATTGTCAGCAATTTCATCAAGAGGGGGAGTGCTATTTCTAAATAATAATTTTTCGGATTCTTCAGTTTCAGATAATAAATTTTTTACGATTTCTTTGTTGTTTGATGGTAATAAATTTAGTGCTTGCTCTTTTCCAATATAAGTTACTGCAAATTGTGAAAGATTAAATTGTATTTTATCAAATTCTAATTTTATTAAATTTTTATTCATAATTTAATTCCTTTCCTAATGTACAAATTTGGTTTTGATTGAAAAATTAAAATTTATGTAGAAAATTATAGTTATTTTCAACCATATTTATTAAATTAAATCGTTTAATAGTATATAGTAATTTTACATAATTTTCAAGTTGTATTTAGAATTTTTTAAACAGAAGAGTTACAAGTTGATTGTAACAAAGCTAAAAATATATACATAAAATATAAAGGATATAAATAATGGTTAGGGAGGAACGTCTAGTGAAAAATAGGAGTCAAAAAAATTTAATAAATTTAATAATATTAACATTGCTGGTTATTATTTTAGTAGCTTTACTTTACATACAAAAGAATAAAAATGGAATAGGAGATAATGAAAATAATGTATTAGGAGCAATTAATACAGCGATAGATGAGATTAATAAATCTAGTATAGAAATACCAAATTTAACAGAAATAGAAGAGCAATCACTAGAAGTTCAAGAAACAGAAAATGAGGGATTTGAAGAACAAGGTCAAATTGCTTATGAAGGGGCTGAAAAAACGCCATCGATTCAAGTTGGTAAATATGCAGGACTAACATATTATTCACAAGTAGATAATAGATGGAAAAATAATATCTATACATCTATAGGAAATAATACACAAACAATAGGTTCAAGTGGATGTGGTCCAACTTCTGCAGCAATGATTGTATCAAGTATAAAAGGTAATATAACACCAGATATAATGGCTAATTTGTTTGTGAAATATGGATATAGAAGTCCAAATGCTGGAACATATTGGTCAGCTTTTAAATGGACAGCAGATGTATTTAATATAGGATATAGTGAAAGTTATAAACTTGATGATGCAATTGAAAAATTAAAAAATAATAATTATGTAATAGCAAGTTGTAATCAAGGTTTGTTCACATATGGCGGACACTTTGTAGTGTTAGTAGGACTAGATGGAGATTATATAAAAATATATGATTCATATCTTTATAACGGAAAATATGATGTGAGTTCTAGAAAAGGAAAAGCAGTGGTAAAAGGAAATACTGTATATGTTTCAATAGATAATTTTAGAAAATATGCTAATTATCAAAAGTTTTTCTGTTTTAAAAATGACAGAACTGATGTAAAAGATAATACAACTACTCCGGTTATTTCAAAAGATAATACATCTAATGTAAATAGTGTGAATTATCAGGTTAGAATAACAGCAAATGCTGGACTAAATATTAGGGCTGGAGCGAGTACTTCGTATGCTGTAGTTGGGGGATATTCTAAAAATTCAATAGTAACAATTTTTGCTGAAAGTAATGGCTTTGGTAAAACTGATAAGGGTTGGATTTCTTTAGCATATACTAATAGATATATTAATATTCAAAATGTTTCTAAAACAATAGGTCAGACTAGAAGATTAGGTAGAGATTGTATTTTGTATAGTAATAGTAATTTGACAGGATATAAATATAGCTATAAAGCAAATACAACTATAACAATATTGCAAAATGTATCAAGCAATGTAGACAAAGTTAGGGTTAATGTAACAGGTAGGGTAGCATTTATAAATAAGAACAATTATTCAAGTAGTGTTCAAAGTTCTTCACAAATAGCTAATAATACAAGAAAGACAAAGGCTTGTATATTGTATTCTAATAGTAATTTGAGTGGGTATAGGTATCAGTATAAAGCTAATACGACGGTTATTGTTTTGCAACATGTAAATTCGTATGTTGATAAAGTAAGAGTTAAAGTGACTGGAAGGGTGGCTTATATAAATGTTAATAGTTATAAATAGAATTGTGAGGTAAGTTGATTGAGTTCGATTTATCTCTTTTTTACGTTTTATGATTGAATTAATAAAATAAAAATAGACTAGTTTTAAAAAACTAGCCTATTAATTGTCCTTTTTTAGGATAATAAATGCGATTTCTTTAATTATTATATGATATTTGAAAAAATGTCAAACTACGGAGTTAAAATTTTTTTGAAATAATTGTTAAAATTCAGAGTTTGGAACTAATTTAATAGTTTTGGGATTAAAATTTAATATAAAATTTCCGGAAATTTCTAATTATTTTTCAAAAAACAGTTGACAAATTGGTACAAAATGTTTTACAATAGAAAAGCATTAGGAAATGAGCTTAATACCATGGTGGATGTAGCGCAGTTGGTTAGAGCGCCAGTTTGTGGCACTGGAGGCCGTGGGTTCGAGTCCCATCTTCCACCCCATTATTTTTTTAATGCAGTATATATTGGGCTGTAGCCAAGCGGTAAGGCACCAGACTTTGACTCTGGCATGCGCTAGTTCGAATCTAGCCAGCCCAGCCAATATTATTAAGACTTTCAAGTGATGGAGGTCTTTTTTTGAGTTTTAAATATTTTAATTTCTTCATTACATTGTTTTTAAGTTTTTTGCCATAAAAAAAAATCCATGTAGGAGATTGCATTGCAATCTTCTACATGAATTAATAATTGAGGAGCTAATTTTTTCTCCAATGTTATTGAGGTGAGATAGTCTCTAAAATGTTAAAAATGTTTTCTATCTCTGTGAGTTCTTTTGAATTTTGAGATACATTTACAACAAAATTCAGATGTGGTCCATGTTTTTCATCAAATGATTTTTCAAAACTTATTTGAGTAAAACATGGATTGTTAACCTGCATACAAACATAGTTGTATTTGCTTAAAGTTGTAGGAGATGGAAGCAGCTCCTTAAAAAGACTGACCTTTATTGAAAATGAAGGTCTTTCAAAAGTGTCAAAATAAAAGACTAAATTAAAGTAATTAAAATCATTTCTAGTGTCATTTTTATTTTTACTTTTGTTAGTTTCATATTTCATAAAAGAACAAGCATTTTTAGCAAGCATACGATTGAAAATGTCTATCAACATTGGTAATTCTGCAAATGGTTTTCTTAAAAATAAGTCAACAGATAAAAGATTAGTCAGAGAATCTGTTTTCAAATTACTTTGAATTGCAGAAGAGTTGTTGTTAAAAACATTCGGTTCGGAAGTACCAATTTTTAAAATATCATCATAATTATTATAAACAGAAATTGTTATAAATTTTCCATCATGATCTGTTTGAAAATAATTATAAATTGGCTGCTTAGAACTGCTTTGAATTTCTTCTAACTTTTTGAAAATTTCTATTTCTTTAGAAAAAATGCAAATATCACGATTAACAACTAACGATGCATATGATTTGCAACGGTAAATATTAATAGTGATGTAGTGTCTTAGCTCTTGTGAAACTTCATAAGAATTAAGAAAAACTTCTGATTTGTGTTTTTCAGAAATCATTTTGTTGAAAACTTTAAAAATGTCTCTTAGTTCTTCAAAACTTTTCCGTAATTGTACTGTAAACTCTAAAATTTTCATGGTGATAACCTCCTCATAAGTGCAAAAAATTTTGTCAAAAATATTATAACATAATTTACATAAAAATACAATTAGAAACAAAAGTAATATTAGATAAAAGAAATAAATATAATGTATAAAGATAAAATAGGAGGAAAAGATTATGAATCAAACACAAATAAAAGAAGAAAATATGATAATAAATGTTTTAAAAGGGGCAGGTATATCTTTATTAATGACAGTTATTTTATTAATTATATTTTCCTTATTATTGACTTATACTAATATACAAGAAAATGTAATAAATCCAGTTATTATAATGATAACAGCAGTTAGTATATTGATAGGAAGTTCAATAGGAATAGGAAAGATGAAAAAAGATGGTTTGATAAATGGTGCAATAGTTGGAGTAGTTTATATGATAGTGATATATTTGATTTCTAGTATTTTAAATTGGGAATTTAAATTAAATATACAATCTATAATTATGATAGGAATAGGAATTGCTTTTGGAATATTAGGAGGAATTATAGGTGTTAATAGAAAATAGAATATCTACAAAAAAGTTATATGATATGTAGTAAAAATAGAATTTAATGAATTAATAATTTGAACAGTAAAAATATATATGCGGACTTTAATATTTTTTAAATAGTGTCAATGTTATTTATGTCCGCATTGTTCTATATAAATGACTAAATATGTTGTTATATGGCGCTTTTTGTCGAATAAGATAAACTATAATTGAGAAATTTACAAAAATTTACAAATTGTATTGACAAAATAAATTAACGGATTTATAATCAAGTTACATTTTCATATTTTCAAAATTAAAATTTATTCAAAAGCAGTTCATATGAACTTTGCTTAAAATTAATTCAAATTAAATTTCAAACAAAAATCAAAAAAATTAAATTGAAAAAATAAAAAGGAGGAATGCTATTGAAAAAAAGTAAAAAAATAGTATTTATAGTTATTGCTATAATGGCAATTTTGATGTCTTTTGTAGGAGGACAAGTTTATGCAAAATATATGTCTAAAATAACTGGTAATGGAACTGCAGATATTGCTAGTTGGAGTTTTAAAGTGAATGAAAAGGATGAGAAAATGCAGACAATTTCATTAAAATCTACAATCAATAATAGTACATTAGTAAATAATAAAATTGCACCAGGGACAAAGGGAGATTTTCAGATTAAAATAGATGCCTCTGGAGCAGAAGTTGGAATTGATTATAAGATTTTATTTGAAAATGAAAAAAACAAACCAACAAATTTAATTTTTGAGTATGAAAATAAAAAGTATAATTCTATAACAGAATTACAGAGCGCTTTGGTTGGTACGATAAATGCTAATGAACAAGAAAAAGTTAAGATTTTAAATATTCATTGGGAATGGCCATATGAAACAGGAAAATTAGAAACAGAAATTGCTAAAAATGACGAAATAGATACAAGAGAAGCAAAAAATATTTCTAATTATACATTTGATGTAATTATTACAGGAACACAAGTTGTTCCAAATACATAAGAGTAAGCAAAATTAATGTAAAAATCATGAAAATATGAAAATGTTATATTTTATTAAAAAATTAAAGAAAATAAGATAAGAATATAAAGATGTATTAAGTTAAAAAAACGAGAAAGGAGTAAATTATAATGGATAATCAAAAAAATATAAAATATCTTTCTTTGCCAGTTTTGAGTAAAGAAAAAATTTCAAAAACAAAAGATAATAAAAATAGTAATTTAAAGCTTATTACAATTATTTTAATTATTGCAATAATATTGTTATGGCTGTTTTGTGGATATACATTTGCTAAAAGTATAGATGAAAAAATCATTAGTGCAGATACTAAAATTGCAAATCCAATTTTAATAATAGATAATGAACCAAACATCTCTATCACGGAAATAGCTAATACAGGAATTTATCAATTTACAATAAAAAATTATGATGATAATAACAAACTTACTGATGTAGACTTAAAGTATTATATAGAGATTTTAGGAAAAGTTGATTCTGGAATACATTTTAATTTGTATGAAGGAGAGAAAGAAATACAACTTGAAAATCAAAAAACCGATTATATTACTATAAGTAAAAGTCAAAAAGAAGAAAGAAA
>FR884540.1:14514-25521 GCA_000435535.1 Clostridium sp. CAG:575
TATGATAAAAACAAATCACAATCAATTAGCGATATTATTCAAAAAATACAGGTAAAGGTCCATACTGAACAAGCGAAAGGATAGGTGATAAAAATAAAAAAGAAAAAATATATTATAAATATTTTTATTTTAATAATTATTGCTTTAATATTTATATTTTTCGTTCAAAATAAAAAAAATAAATCATATGACGATATTTTATTTCTAAAATTGCTAGGAAATAGTAATATAATTCAAAATTCAGAATCCCAAAATAATTCAGATGAAAAAAAAGACATTTCTTTTGAATTTAATGTTAGTTATAAGAATACAAAGTTAAAAAATGTAAATTTATTGGAAACAGTAAATGAAAGTGAAAAAGCAAATGTATATGAAAAAATTGCACCAGGTACAAGTGGCAATTTTAGTATTATTCTAAAGTCTAATAAAAAATCAGAATACAAGGTGGAATTTGAAAGTTATAGCAAAAAGCCTGTTAACTTAAAATTTAAAGCCTTTTGTGATGGTAAAGTAATTTCAGAAGAAAAAGATTCTTTGGAAAACTTAGCAACAGACTTAAAAGGAATTTTACAAAAAAATGAAACCAAAATTATTATTGTAAATTGGTATTGGGATTATGAAAATAATCAGTCAGAAAATTCAGATAAACAGGATACAGAAGATAGCAAGACAATAAGTCAATATAGATTTGGAATTTATGCATATGGAAATGAAATATAGAAATTAAAATGTGATTTATAAAATCAAAAAGAATTTTTTGATTTTATGATGAGCGAGCAAAAATTAAAATGTGATTCATAAAATCAAAAAAGAATTTTTTGATTTTATGATGAGCGAGCAAAGCGAGCGAAAGGAGGAATAAATATCAGAAATAAAATAATATTTTTAGGAATTATAGTTATATTTTTAATAACAATACATACCAGTTCAAGTGCAAAATATATATTTAATAATCAGTTTGAAATTGCAGATTTAAATATAGATAGAACTAAGCCAAAAATAGAAGTAATTGATATTCAAAATACAAATAAAGGTTATGAGTTATATGCAAATAAAACACATACAATAACCTTAAAAGTAAAAATAATAGAAAAAAATATAAAAGAAATAAACTTAAATAATAAATTTATAGATGTTGTTGTAAATAATCAAAGAGTAGAGAAATTAGAGATGAATATTAAAGAAACAACACCTATAAACAATGATAAAACATTTTTAATTCAAATTTCTAAGTTAGAAGGAAATGGTATATTACATGTGATTTTTAAAGAAGGAACTGTTGTAGATAAAGCTTTGTGGAAAAGTGATGAAGTAAATGTTGATACTAAAATAACAATTGATAATATAGCTCCTACTGGTAGCTGGAAAGAACAGAAAATATCCGATGGAAAAGTGAATGGCATTATTAATATAAATGAGGGAATACGCAAATTAGACGGATGGAAGTTTTCAACTGATTCAAAAACAATAACAAAAGAATTTACTAATAATATTTCATATGAATTACCAATAATGGACTATGCAGGTAATTCTTCAATAGTAAAAATTGATGTAAAAGAAGCATCATACATAAAAATAATATATGCATCACATAATTCAGAGGTTGGATGGACATATGGATATGGAAATTATGATATTGCAGGAAAACAGGCTATTATGAGAAATGATAAATTAAAAACAGAAGCTATTGCATTTCGCATAGAAGGAAACATGGAATCTGATTTTGTACAAGCAAATGCATATATTCATACATATTGGGGAGAAAATTCAATTGCTAAATGTGAAGAAAGTGGAATTTTATATAGACATGGATATAATCCGAATGTTAATGAATTTAAAACAATGAATAGTGCAGATGTAGTTAATATAGCAGGAAAAAAATATTTTCAATTAGGAGGAACAGGAGTAAATTTATATAGAAAAACAGATATAAATGGTAATAACCCTATTCCATATAATGAATCAAATCAATACTCATTTGGAGTGGCAGGAATAACTCTTAGATTAAAAGCCTATTCGCAATTTGCTATAATTTATCAGGTATATCAAAGTCAATATGGTTGGGTTACAGCAAAATCTAATGGAGAAGAGTGTTATTATAAAAAGAATTTACCAATTTCGGCATTTAGAATTACATTGGTACCAAAAACTGAAAAGCAATATGTTTTAGATATGTGGAATAAAGATGTTGGAACGAAGAATTTAAATAATTAATAAAGTTATGTGATTTAGAGTTATGAATAATAATGTTTTATGATAAAATTTTTGAATCTTGATAATTTATGGTTTTACTTATATATAATATGTAGTTACTTGATAGTTCTTATAATGAAATATTTTTTGAAAGTTCTATCAAGTAATATTTATTAAAAAAGTACAAAATTTGATGGACAAATTTTTGGATTTGTGCTAATATTATTTTAGTTTTATATTGGGGTATCGCCAAGCGGTAAGGCATCGGACTCTGACTCCGACATTCCTGTGTTCGAATCACAGTACCCCAGCCAGTAACTATTCTGTAAATGTAAGGACATTTGATAATACATTTGCAGATTTATTTTTTGTATCTTTTTCTAAATGAACATAAATATTAGCAGTAGTAGAATAGGTAGAATGACCAAGCCAATCTTGAATTTCTTTCATAGGTATTCCTTTAGCAAATAAAAGACTGGCATAAGAATGCCTTAAATCATGAAATCTGATTTTTCTTAAAATATTTTTATTCTTATTCATGATTAAAGTAAAATGGTTTGTAACATATTCCTAATACGGTATTTCTTGCTGGAAGTCAAGATGTTGATTTTGAATTATTAGAAGATGCTGTATTAGAATTGAAAAAAGAAATATTACTATTGTGAAAAGAGTATGGAATAATCAAAAGTGGGAAGAGTTTATGAAGATAAGAAAAGAAAGCGAAAAATCGGTTTTCGAATTATCCAAAGCTAGAGGATATTTAGATAAAGATTTATATATTAATTTAGATAAATTATTTAGCAATTTAAAGGAATGCTTAGATTATTCATATTAGAACTTTTGGATTTGATATAAAATTTGATAGAGAATTACATCGTTCTTATACAATTGAAAGTATTCCAATAATAAATGATATAAAATAAAGTTTAAGAGAATGAAAGGAGCTAAAGATATGACAGAACAAGAAGTTATAGATGCAATAAAATATATGCAAGAATATCAAACAGAAACAGACAAGATAGAAGCTAAAACAGCTGAAAAAGGATGTCCACAAAAGTGTTATGATACAATTTCTGCATTTGCCAATAAACGTGGTGGAATTATAATATTTGGAATAAATGAGCATAATAATTTTATAGAGCAAGATGTATATGATGTAAATGACTTGCAAAAACAAATTACTTCATTATGTACTACTTCTCTTGAGCCTAAAATTAGACCAGAATTTTTAGCAGTTACATATAAAAATAAAAAATTATTAGTTGTAAAAATAAATGAATTACCACAGAAAAAGAAACCTTGCTACTATAAAAATGTAGGAATAAACAAAGGCTCATATATAAGAATTGGAGATTCAGATGAGCATATGACTGATTACGAAATATATAGTTTACAAAGTTACACTGATGGAATTGAAGAAGATTTAAGACCTATAAAAAGAGCAGAATTTGAGGACTTAAACCAAGAAAAAATTTCAAATTATTTAATTAATATAAAGAAGGATAAACCTAATCTTTCAAAGTTTTCTGATGAAAAAATATTAAAATTAAATGGAATTATAGAAAATAGTACAGGCAAAATTAGACCTACTCTTGCAGGAATGATGGTATTTGGAGAATACCCACAAGGCTATCTACCACAACTTTTTATTGCTTGTGTAGTAGTGCCAGGAAGAAAACTTGGAGATATTGGAGAAATGGGACAAAGATTTGACGATAATAAACGAGTTGAAGGAACTATTGAAGAAATGCTAGAAGAATCTTTATCTTTTGTTAGAAAAAATATTCCAGCTAGAGTTATTATTGATAACAATGGAAAAAGAGAAGATGTTCCTATTTATCCAATGAAGGCATTAAGAGAAGCAATAGCAAATGCACTTATTCATAGAGATTACAGTTCAAATACAGAAGGTGCATATATTTATTTAAGAATATTTGATGATAGAATAGAAATATTAAATCCTGGCGATTTGTATGGGAATAATAGATTAGAAAATTTAGGTACAGATAATATGCTTGAAGTTAGAAACAATACTATTATAAGGCTTTTAGAAGAAACTACTGATATTGTTGAAAACAGACATACAGGTATTGCTACAATGAGAGATGAAATGAAGAAAATGAATTTACCTGAACCAGAATTTGAAACATTAAGAGGAACTTTTAAAGTTACATTTAGAAAAGAAAAAGTAGAAAGTAATGAACAGAACAAGACAGAAAAAATTCAAAGTGGACAGAAATGGACAGAAGAGGACAGAAATGAAATGATAATAACAATGAAGTCTACACAAGATAAAATTTTATATCTAATGAAAGAAAATCCTAGTATTACACAAATTATGATGGCAAATGAATTAGGATTTGCAAGAAGTACAATATCTTCAAATATTCAAAAAATGAAAGAGCAAAAAATCATTGAAAGAATAGGATCAGACAGAAATGGTTATTGGAAAATTTTAAAAAAGGAGTAAAAAATGGCACTAATAGAAGTAAAAGATTTAGTTAAAACATATAAAACCATTAAAAAAGAAGATGGATTATTAGGATATTTTAAAAATTTAGTAAGACCAATATATAAAGAGTTTACTGCTGTAAAAAGTGTGAATTTTAATATTGAAGAAGGCGAATTAGTAGGTTACATTGGAGAAAATGGAGCTGGGAAATCAACTACAATAAAAATGTTAACAGGACTTTTGACTCCTACATCTGGAAGAATATTAGTAAATGGAATAGTACCTAATGAAAAAAGAATAGAAAATAATAAGAATATAGGTGCAGTGTTCGGACAAAAAACACAATTATGGTGGGACTTACCTGTAATTGAATCCTTTAGATTAATAAAGAAAATGTATAAAATACCAGAAAATGAATATAGAAAAAATCTAAAAAAATTTACTGAAATATTAGATTTAGAAGATTTATTAGATAAACAAGTTAAAAATTTAAGTTTAGGACAAAAGATGAGATGTGAAATTGCAGCTACTTTTTTGCATAATCCTAAAATAGTATATTTAGATGAACCAACTATTGGACTAGATGTTTTTGTTAAAGAAAATATAAGAAAATTTATAAAAGATATAAATAAGGAAAAGAAAACAACAGTAATATTAACAACTCATGACTTAAAAGATATTGAAGATGTTTGTGATAGAATCATACTTTTAGATAAAGGACAGATAATTTACGATGGAGAAAAACAAAAATTCAAAGATACTTATGGAAAATATGTAATTAGTGAGCTTATAGTAAAAGATAAAAAAGAAAACATTGTATTAAATAATGTAGAAATACTAGAACAAACTGAAAATAAATTGAGAATAAAATTTAGTCATGATGAAACAACAATAGTAAAAATCATGGATGAGATATCTAGATTTTGTACTATTGAAGATATACACATGAAAGAGGCAGAATTAGAAGATATATTAAAAGAAATATATAAAGGAGCACACAAATGTTAAAAACAATGATACAACTTGCTAAAATGCAATTTAATCAATACAATATATATAAATCAAACTTTTACTTATTTACACTAAATAGAATAGTAGAAATTATAGTATATATCTTTGTATGGCAAGCAATATATAATCAAACAGGAAATGCTGGAGGATTTACTATATCTCAAATGATAACTTATTATATTTTAGCTACCGCATTTAGCTCTATAGCTACTTGGGGAATAAATGAAACAATGGCACATTCTATAAGAAATGGGCACATTAATAAAGAACTTTTAAATCCTATATCATACTTTCAATATTACTTTGGAATGAATTTAGGAGAATTAGCTTTTGCAACAATAGTAGGTGTTGCTACATTTATACTATGTGCAATATTTTGGAAATTAGCATTACCAACTAATTTATTAGATTTTGTCTTATGTATAATAGTAATATTATTAGGAGTACCGATAACATTTTTTATACAAATGATAGTAGGAACAGTAGGATTCTATACAAATTCAATTTGGGGAATGCAAATATTAAGAAAAGCAATAATTAAAATATTTTCAGGAATTATTGCTCCAATTACTCTATTTCCTATATGGTTTCAAGATTTATCAAAAGTCTTACCATTTAAAGAATTGATATATACACCAATAAACATATGGTTAGGACAAGTTTCTTATAATGAAATAATATTTGTAATAGTAAAACAGATTGTATGGGGATTTATATTATACATAGTAGCTAAATTATTTTTTAATCATGCAGTAAAAAACTTAACAATAAATGGAGGATAGAATGAAGAAAGTATTAGATAATGTCAGCTTATATTTTTCATTATTAAAAGTATCTTTAAAAGAAATATTGATATATAGAATAGATTGCATTGTTGGAATTTTTTCTCAACTTATTGTGCAACTTGTAAGTTTAATATTTATATTTGTAGTATTTCAAAACACAGAAAATATTGCTGGTTGGAATTTCAAACAAATATTACTATTGTTTGGAGTAACGAGAATACCAATAGGAATTGCAGGATATTGTTTTGATGCATTATATGATATTGGACCCAAATACATAAGAAATGGAGATTTTGATAAAATGTTATTAAGACCTATCCACCCATTAATATCTATTATAGGAGCTTCTAGGGAATTTGTATCAATAGCAGATTTTGTTCTAGGACTAGGTATAACAATTTGTATGTTAATCCAACTTTCAATACCAATAACAGCAATATTAATCATAAAAATAGTATTTTTTAGTATAGTTGGTGCTTTGATAATTGGTGCTATCAATACAATATTTAGCATTTCATCATTTTGGACATATAGGTCTAATGAAGTAATATGGTCATTTTATAGAATGTATACATTTACAGAATATCCAATAACTATATACAATAAATTTATAAGAATATTAATAACAGTAATTTTACCATTTGCATTTGTTTCATATTATCCAACAATGGCATATTTAGGACTTAATACTTATATGATATATTTATCTCCTATTATAGCAATTATTCTATGGATAATTGCAGTAAAATTATGGAATTTAGCATTAAATAAATATAGAAGCACAGGTACTTAAATTTATAAATAGAAATAGCAAAAGAATATAACTTTTGCTATCTTTTATTTATAAATGATTAGTTTATAATTCTAAATCCCATTCTTTTTCTCTCTTTTCATGATTAAGTTGTTTTACTGGATCAATAAAAGTACGAGTTTCTTTTTCAAAATTTCTAACTAGTTCTTTAGATTCTCCAATGCCAAATTTATGACAAATCCAAACTATAAATTTATCAACAGTTTCATAAAATTTATCTATTATTTTGTGTAAATGAGTATTTTCTTTTTCTAAACTTTTGATTTTATTTTTATATTTCCATTCAATATCAAATTCCTTTTCCTTATATTCTGCTTTCATATTGTTTACTTGATTATGAAGTTCTCTATTATCAGCAAGTATGGAATCTCTTTCTTTTTGATATTTTTCAGCCTTATTAACTAAATTTACTTGTTTTGATAATTCATTATGCAATTTTAGATTTTCTTGATACAATTTCATAATTTTATCATCTTTTGGTTTAATAATTTCATTTTCAACTTTTTCTCTATTAAGTTTTATGAGTTTAATATCATTTATATTTGGTGTTTGTGGTAATTCTAGTTTGATATTATCTAAGACCTTTTTAGTATTTTCAAAATTACATACAAATTTATAACTTTCTTTGAAATATCTTTTTGTTTCTTCTAAACCAATTTTATTAAAAAAAGCATTATCAGAAGTAATCATCATTTCACACATGATATTACTATTACTTCTAATAGTGCCTTTTAAATCATATTCCTTTTTCATTTTATCAAATTCTTTTATATAAGTTAATTCATTTTTCTTACACCAAAAATTAAGATGTGTTCTTGTAGGGTCAATATCTTTATTAGAATGACCTTTTGACCTTCTATCATTGTGAATGTATGATCCTTGTGCATCCACTCTTGTTAATTTATCATTTCTTATAATAGCATAACTCATATTTTCTTGTACCTCCTTTTTTGCTCAAGATATTCTTTGAATGTCTAACATACTAGACAAACAAGTTTGTCGTATGGCAGGGTTTGCAACCCCACACCCCAAAACCTAAAAAATTGCTATAGGCATTTTTAGGTTTTTCATAAAAATTTGCTTGTCGCAATTTTTATGAATGTGAGCAAAAAAATAAATTTTTTACTCATAAGAAAAAAGCACTTATGCTTTTTTGTATTCACTTTAGCAGATTAAAGTAGAAACCGTCGGTCGTTCGCCTTGTTTCATAGGTAGTCTAGTAAGTAGTGATATTACTACTATAATTGCCGATACATTTAAGTATCTTTGTTCATACTTGCCCAAACTTTTTACAATTACAAATTCATATCAAATATGCCACCAAATACTCTTTTATTTATTGTGAGTCTGTGTTCTAAAATCTCACTCACGCACTTTGTATAATTAGACTACTTATACAAATACGAATGAACTTTATAGCATCGGCTCATTATACCAAACACTTTTTAAGAGGTGTTGCATTTCTCTTTTTAAACAAAAAAGACTACCTGTAGCTTTAAAACTACAAGTAGTCCAAGTTTATTCTATTTAATTAGCTCTCACAATCGATTTTATGCCATTTTATTGTGAAAATAGAGTAATTTTACCATAAAAATTTTATAGAAAATTTTCAAAAACTATTTATCAATAGTAGATTATCTGTTATAATATACCCAATAAAGCATCTAACCAATATCTAACCAAATGATATAAAAATGTGTTATTTTATAATTAGTGTTAAATGTTAAGTTAGATAAAATTGGGGTTAAAATTGCTTGATTTAGAGCCGTTTTAAGAGATATTATATAACAATAATAATATATATGAAACACTTATAAAGACTCTGACTCCGACATTCCTGTGTTCGAATCACAGTACCCCAGCCAAATAAATTATAGGAGAATACAAATGAAAACTCAAAAAGGTATTACATTAATTGCATTAGTTGTAACAATAGTAGTACTATTAATATTATCTACAGTAGGAATTACAGCAGGAATGTCAACATATGAATCTTCAAAATTTACAGCTTTTACAACAGAATTAGAAATGATGCAAACGCAAGTAAATGAATGGAATCAAAAATATTTAGATGGGGATATAGCAGTTTTAGAATTAGGAAAAGAACTTAATAATTCAGATATAGAACAAAAGACTTTTAGAGAGGCTAATATAACTGATACTACTGGGTATAGATATTTTGATAAAGAAACCATTTCTAAAGTTGGGCTAGAGGGAATAAGAAGAGAATTTTTAGCAAATATAGCTAAAAGAATTGTTATTTGTTATGGTGGTTATACATATAAGGATAAAACTTATTATACTATAAATCAGTTACCTAACAGTTTGTATAATGTTAATTATGTTGATAAAACATCTGGAAATATTGTGGTTGGAAATGTTTATGTAGAAGCAAATGATGATAATTCTTGGGATGTTTATATAAAAAATGTGCAATATCCACAATATGTGTCTAAAGCAAAAATAGAATACCAAAAAAGTGAAAGTACTTATTGGAATGTAGTACAAGGAAATAAATTTACAGTAAGAGAGCCTGGAATTTATTATATTAGAATAACAGTTGCAAATAGCAATATTAATATAGTTGATTCTATAGGAAATGTGTATAGTGATAATAAAATACAAATTACTATAAAGAGTGAGACAGAAACTGAAAATAAAAATTAAAAAAGTGCTTAATTCAAAATTAAGCACTTTTAAGGATTAAAGAGAGAAAATTATATTGGATTAACATGTACAATAGTTTTATAAATATTATTAAGTTTGCTAACATCTTTTTCTAAAGAATCAGCTAATTTATGACTTTCAAATGTAGGCATATTACCATCTAAGCCGATGGTAATAAAAATAATATATTGAGATCCAATTGGAGTAGATGAAATATTATCTACTTTTTTTATTTCTGAATAAGTGTGAATAATATCCATAATTATATTTTTAGTTTTCTCATCAACAGAGATGTCCATTAAAACATTGTAACTTTCCATAAAGATTGTTATTCCAGTATAAGCAATCCAAAGTGAAATTCCAATACCAACAACACTATCAAACCAATGAATACCAAATAATGTTAGAATAATAGAAAGTAATGTAAAACTTGTTACAATGCAATCATTCCTATGGTCTTGCATATTTGATTCTAATAAAATGTTTGAATATTTTTTGGTTGTTTTTTGTGTATAAAGAAATAATGAAAATTTTGTAATAATTGTAATTATACAAACAACAACTAGTAGCCAAGAAAATTGTAATTGACTTCCTAAAATTAAAGTTTGAAAAGAGTCAAATAATAGTTTAGATGCAACTAATATCATAGAAATTGCAATAAACATAGAAAAAATATATTCAGCTTTTCCATGTCCAAAATTATGGTCTTCATCATTTGGAACACTTGCAATTTTATTTCCAATAAAAGTCATAAGGGATGCAAAAATATCGCCTGCACTATTTAAACTATCTGCAATCATAGCTTGACTTTTGAATGTAAAGCCAACAAATGCTTTTAAAATAAGCAGAAATATATTTCCTAAAATGCCGAATATTCCACATTTCTTTGTAATTTTAAATCTTTCGTTATCCATATATAATCACCTTAAAAGTAATATTTTTTGTTGTTATTATAAAATGATAAACTTAAAAATTTTAACAACAAATTTAAAAAGTATTATATCATATTTTATTAAAAAATACTAGCAAAAATGAATAAAATATAGTAGAATAAGAAAAGCAAAGTTACAGTTCAGTAAGAAAATATA
>FR884541.1:0-1807 GCA_000435535.1 Clostridium sp. CAG:575
AGAAGGAACGTCCCCAATTCCCCCAAAGTCTCCAATTCATTAACCTTCAATTACATTTAGGATTTGTTTTTCTAAATCTTTTATTTTTTCGCTTATTCTAAATATATCTTTATCTGTTAATTCTTTATTGTCCATGTCTTCTTTTACAGCTGTGTCCATATCTAATATTTCAGATTTTAATTTTTCTAATCGTCTTAATACTTCTGCTCTATTATTTATTGGTAATTTTCTTTCTATTGTATGTGTTAATTTAGCCATTTCTTCTTGTGTTAGTTCATATGTATCTCCATAGTTTGGTATTTTTACAGGAAGTTTTGTTTCTTCTTCTAGTTTTTGTTCTAATACTTCTTGTGATTCTTCTTCACCATGTATTAAGAATATTTGCTTTGGTTTTTTTATAAATGAATATACAAAATTCATTAATCCATCTTGGTCTGCATGTCCTGAATATCCTTCTATATATTCTATTCGTGCATTTACAGCTATTTCTTCCCCAAAGATTTTTACTTTTTTTGCTCCATTTACAATACTATACCCTAATGTTCCTGGTGCTTGATATCCAACAAACAATATTGTTGAATTTGGATTCCATAAATTATGTTTTAAATGATGTTTTATTCTTCCAACTTCACACATACCACTTGCAGATATGATTATACAAGGTTCTGGATTTTCATTTAATGCTTTTGATTCTTCTGCAGTTACTGTAAATTTTAATCCTGGAAATTCAAGCGGATTATCTCCTCTTTTTATTTCTGCTTGTGTTTCTTCATCAAATAAATTCATGTTTTCTTTAAATACTTCTGTTGATGATATTGCAAGAGGGCTATCTACATATACTGGTGCTTTCATTAAAGTTTCATATTCTTTTAAGAATTTTTCGTCATTTCTTGTTTCCTTTATTTTGTTTAGTTCATATAAAATTTCTTGTGTTCTTCCTACTGCAAATGATGGTATTACAACTGTTCCTCTTTTTTCTAATGTTTCTGAAACTATATCCAAAAACATTTCAGCTTTTTTATCATTTTTTATATGTTTTCTACTTCCATATGTTGATTCCATTACTAAATAATCTGCATCTTCTATCATTGTTGGTTCACTTAATAATGGAATATCATTATTTCCTAAGTCACCAGTAAATACAGTTTTTGTTTGTTTTCCGTTTTCATTTACCCATAATTCTATAATACTTGATCCTAACATATGTCCTGCATCATTAAATCTAACGTGAATATCTGGTGTTATTTCAATTATTTGGTCATATTGTACTGGTTCGAATAATTCTAAACATCTTGCAGCTTGTTCTGCTGTATATAAAGGCTCTCTTGCTGGTAAGCCTTTTCTCATTCTTTTTCTATTTTTCCACTCATTTTCCATTTCTTGTATGTGTCCACTATCTGGTAACATTAGTGCACACAAATCACATGTTGCTTTATGTGTATATATTTTATTTTTAAATCCTTCATTATATAATTTTGGTATTCTTCCAGAATGATCTATATGTGCATGTGTTAGTAGCATAAAATCTATATCTGCTGGATTAAAATCAAATTCTTCGAAGTTTTCTTCTTCTAATTCTTTTTTACCTTGCCACATTCCACAATCTACTAAGAATTTTTTTCCTGCTGCTTCTACTAAATAATTTGACCCTGTTACTGTTTTAGTTGCTCCCAAAAATGTAATTTTCATATAAAAAATCTTCCTTTCCTCTTTGATTTTTCACTATTCTAAAGTAATGTTTAGAATAAAAAATTATAACTTTTTATTAATAATTTTTTTATTTTGACATTGCTATTTTTTTATTCAA
>FR884541.1:1871-22935 GCA_000435535.1 Clostridium sp. CAG:575
TTCTTCAAAGATATTTTCATCAAATATTTGAACAAAATATTGGTCCTTTTCTTTTGTAATTTTCAAATAAGCTTCTTCTAATTTTATAATTCTAGTTTTAAATATATTTTTTAAAATAATATAATTTGTATTTTCATCTTCTGATACTTTTTCAAATATTTTTAATTCAATAGCTTTATCTAATATTAACTTTTCTGTTTTTTCTAATAGTTTTTGTAATTCTGTTATTTCTTTTATTAATACAGACTCATTATATGGTAACATTTCATAATATCTAAAATCATATATAATCTTTTCCAATTCAGCTTTTGTATCTGCTTTTTTTATTTTCAATCTTATTGCTTGTAAAAATACTTTTTGAAATTCAATTTTTAGTTTCTCTATTGTTTGGCTTTTATCTTCTTCATTTAATATACTTAGATATTTATATTTTTCTTCTAGTTCTTTTGTGTAATTTACAAAATTTTTAGGCTTTAGAATATTATTTAATTCTTCTATTTTTAACAAATATGTCTCTCTCTCTTTTTCTAGTATTTGTATTAAAATTCTAATGCTAAAAATTTTCTTTTCTAATGGTAATACTTCATTTCTTTTTTGGTATTCTTCTTCTAACATTGATTTATTATTGATAATTGTATCTAATTTTCTTATTTGTTCTGTTAAGTCTATTTTTTCTTTAGTTTTTTGTTGTATGAATTCTTCTTTATTTTTAACTTGTTGTATTTGTTCTTCTAATTCTTCTTTGATTTTTGTATATTCCACTTCTTTAATAGAATTAAATTTTATTTCTAAAAGTATAGAAATTTCATCTAAAGTATTTACAATTTTTTCTTTTATATCTTTACTATAATCATTTTGTAGTTTTTCCTGAAATAAATCATAATAATCTATTATAAATTCTGAATTTGCTATCCATTTTTTTAAAAATTTTTCTCCAACAAGTATTCTAAGATTTTGATAAATCAAGTTATGTTCTATGCTTTCTATTTCCTTTGGGATTGTAGTCCAAGAATATCCATTAAAATCTCTTAATGGTTCTACCATATTTATATTATTTCCTACATTTATTAGATTTGATAAGGTTTCATTAATTAAAAAATAATCATTTTTTATAATTTTTTCTTTTTTGTCTATCTTATAAATGGCATATAATAATTTTCTTTCTATTGGATATGCTATAATATTTCCTTTCTCTTTATCAATTATATATGTACGATTTTTTAATATTTTGTTTTCTTCATCTGTCATTTTTACTATATTTATTGAATTGCATTTATTTTTTATTATTTCTATTAAGTCTTTTTCATACTGTTCTTTATCTTCTACATCTCTTTTTACTGTTTGTAAATCTTTATATGCTGCCTCTATTTTATACATAATACTAAGGAGAATACTTTTTGCATTTTCGCTAAAATCTTTTTCTTCTAATATTTTTTCTAATTCATTTTGATAATCTTTTTTAACGATTTTATCTAAAAAATTTTCTTTTTTAGCTAGCATTTTCTTCTCCTTTCAAATTATATTTTTTATATTTAGATTTTCAATTTTATTCTTCTATATCTTCTTCAGTGTTTGTATTTATGTTAGTTCCCATTTTTAGTTCTTCCCATCTTTCTTTTGTCATAAGAACTTCTCTTGGCTTACTTCCTTGATATCCTGATATAATACCTCTTTCTTCCATTTGATCTATAATTCTTCCAGCTCTAGCATATCCTACCTTAAATCTTCTTTGAATAAATGATGTTGATGCTTGTCCTGTTTCAACAACAGTGTCTATTGCATCCATTAAAAATGGATCTGTTTCGTCATCTTCTGCTTGCTCTTGTGCTAATTCTTTATCTGTTTTATTGCTATTTTCAATACTTTCTAAGATGTCTTCACTATATGTTGCTGTTCCATTTTGTTTAATAAATGAAACTATTTTTTCTACTTCTTCATCTGATACAAATGCTCCTTGCACTCTTATAGGTTTTGGAGCTCCAGTTGGAAAATATAACATATCTCCTTTTCCCAACAATTTTTCTGCTCCTACAGAATCCAAAATTGTCCTAGAGTCTATTTGTGAAGATACTGCAAATGCTATTCTTGAAGGAATATTTGCTTTAATAAGTCCTGTAATAACATCTACAGATGGTCTTTGTGTTGCAATTACTAAATGCATTCCTGCAGCTCTTGCTTTTTGTGCCAAACGACAAATTGCTTCTTCAACATCTTTTGCAGCTACCATCATCAAGTCTGCAAGCTCGTCTACAATGATAACTATTTGTGGTAATTTTCCAACTCCACCTTCTTTTTCAATTGCTTTATTATATCCTTTTAAGTCTCTTACTCCTTTTAATGCAAATAAATTATATCTATTATCCATTTCTTGTACTGCCCATGCAAGTGCTCCTGCAGCCTTTTTAGGATCTGTTACAACTGGTATTAACAAATGTGGTATTCCATTATAAACTGATAATTCTACAACTTTTGGGTCTACCATTACCATTTTTACTTCGCTTGGTTTACTGTTATATATAATGCTTGTTATAATTGTATTTATGCATACACTTTTTCCTGACCCTGTTGAACCTGCAATTAATACGTGTGGCATTTTAGCAATGTCTGCTAATTGAATATTTCCTGCTACATCTTTTCCTAGAGCTACTGTTAATTTTGATTTGTTATCTGTAAATTCATCACTTTCTAGTACTTCTCTTAAATGTACAGCCTCTTTTTCTTTGTTTGGTACTTCTATACCTACTGCTTGTTTTCCTGGAATTGGTGCTTCGATTCTTATTGTTTCTGCTGCTAAATTTAGTGCTATATCATCTGCTAAATTTGCTATTTTACTAACCCTTACTCCTTCTGCTGGTTTTAATTCATATCTAGTAATTGCTGGTCCTACTGATACATTTTCTACTTTTGCAGATACTCCAAAACTGTATAATGTTTTTTGTAGTTTTGTTGCTGTATCTGTTAATGCTTTTGCTCCTCCTTTTAATGCTTTTTTAGATGGTTTTCCTAATAACTCAATTGGTGGATATTCATAATTTTCATCTTCTACAATCATTGCATGTTCTAATTGTAATACTTCTTTTGTTTTATCTTCTTTCTTTTCTTCTTCTGTTTTAAATAAATTTCCTTCTTCTTTTTTAAATATATTGTTTTCTATTACATCTGGTTGCAATTCTTCTTTTTTATGTAATAGTCCTAATTTTTTATTTTCTTTTGTTAATGGAACTAAATCATCCCCATCATGATTATATTTTTTTCTACCATTTTTTGTATCTTGTTCTTCTATTGCTCTTCCACCAAAATTAATTTTTATTTGTTCTCCGATGGCTTCATCTTGAATTTGTTGTTTTGATTCTACTTCTAATGCTTTTCTTCTTTGTTCTTGTTTTTCTTGCCTTAGTCTTGCTGCTTCTTCTTTATATTTTTGCTTTTGTTCTAGTTTTTCTTCTCTCTTTTCTTCTGATTTTTCTACAATATTATTTATAATGTCAGACATATTAATTCCAAATGTAAATACTGCAAGCATTATTACAATTCCTACACATAAAATTGCTGCACCAACAGATCCCAGTAAATTTACTAATGGAACAGCAAGTACTGCTCCTAAAACTCCTCCTCCTGTTCCTTGTGCTCCAATTGCATATGCATCTTTTACTACTTCACTTAATTCTTTTCCTGTTGTAACCAATTCATTAGTATTAATTTGATATACTTCCATTAATACAGAAAAACTTATTAGAAGTATTGTATATTGAATTAATTTTGAAGTTAAATATTCATTATCTTCACATGCTAATTTTATTCCTATTGCAAATATTCCAATTGGTAGAACATATCTAATTATTCCCATCATTCCACCTAGTATTTCGTTTAATTTTATACCTATTACTCCAGACTTACCATAAATTAAAACAGCAAGTAAAATGCTTAATAAAATTAACCCTATTACTGTTAAATCTATTTTTGATGCTGTCTTTTTTGTTTTTTTGGCTGGTTGTTTTCTTTTTTTATAACTTCTTTTTGCCATATTATCCTCCATTTTATTTTTCTATTTTTTGTGTCAAATTTTTATATTATTGGAATATTTAGTTAATGTTAGCTTTATAATAGGCTTTTCCTATAATATAAAAAAGAGAGAAATTAAACCCATCCTCCGTTTCCCTCTTTTTATTTTTACTTATTCTTTATATATTAGTCTATAATATATTTAAAATTTTTCTTTTGTTTTTTCTATTTTAATTCTTTTCTACTGTTTTGTACTGTTTTTATTGTATCTTCCAAAGAAATTTCCATTAAATTTAATGCTTCTGCGATATTTTTTTCTAAATTTCCTAATGTTTTTGTTAAAACATCTTCTGTTTGAGCCAATAAATTATCAGCATATTCTTTTGTTCCATTTGAAATTTCTCTTGATCTTTCGTTTGCACTTTCTATTATTTCTTTCTTTTGTTCATATGCTTTTCTTGTTATTTCGTGTTCATCTATCATAGATATAATTCTATTTTCAGCTTCTTTTACTATTCCATCTGCTTCTTTTTGTGCTTCTACTAGAATCCTTTGTCTTTCTTCTTTTACCCATTTTGCTTGTTTTAATTCGTCAGGAAGTTTTATTCTAACTTCCTTAATTAAATCTAGTAATTCATCCTTATCAACAATTCCTTTTGATGAGAAAGGTAAGTTTCTACTATTTTCAATTAAATCCTCCAATGATTCTAGTATTGTAAATATTTCCATGGTTTTACCCCTTTCTTGTTTTTACGCATAAATATTTTTTATTATAGGGATTTTTATTTCCTATATTGTAAAAAAATTAATGTTGCTCTTCCATATTTTCTTTTATCTATTATTTCTGTTTTCATTTTCTTTAGTTCTTGCATTACTTTTTCTTTTTCATCTGTTTCTATTATGATAGTTGTGTTATCATCTATCTTTTCTTTTTTTATTAGAAGTTCTACTGCTTTACTTGCAAAGTTTGACTGATATGGTGGATCTATATATACAATATCCACATTTTCTGCAAGTTTGTTTATAATTAAATCTTCATAATCAGTATTGTATAATTCTATTTTTTCTTTTAGATGTGTCTTCTCTACGTTCTTTTTTATAATTTGTATTGCTTCTTTTGATTTATCACATAATATTACCTTTTTTGCTCCTCTGCTTGCTGCTTCTAATCCGATTGCTCCACTTCCAGAAAACAAATCTAAAAATATTGAATCTGGTATTTCATTTTGTATAATATTAAATAATGCTTCCTTTACTCTATCTAAGGTTGGTCTTGTCGTTAGACCTTCTAATGTATATAATTTTGTTCCTCTTGCAGTTCCACTTATAATTCTCATATTGTCTTTCTCCTATGTTATAATTTTATTCTTTTTTGCGTTAATGTCAATAGTATTAATAAAATTGTAATATACATTTAACAGTTCTGTAATATTTTTCTATTTTTGTAATATTTTTGGCATATTTTCTTATTTTTTTACAGTATAATAAAACTTTTTATTTTAATTTTCGTTATTAAATATGAGCAAAAAAATATAGCCAGTATATGGCTATATTTCTATTAATTTTCTTTATTTATATCTTTAATTAGTTCTAGTTGTGAAATCAATAAAGATTCCATTTTGGCTTTATATATATCAAATTGTTTTTTTACATCATCTAATTCTTTTTGTTTTAGGATTATTTCATTATTTAATTCATCTACTTGTTTTTGTGCATTTGCTTTTGCTTCGTCCACAATTTGGTCTGCTTTTTGTTTTGCTACATTTTTAACTTCTTCTGCTGTCGTTTGAGCCATTACTAGTGTATTTTGAAGTGTAGATTCAATTGTTCTATATTTTTCTAAATCTTTATCCAATTCATCTACTCTATTTCTTAATTCATTTAATTCTTTATAATTTTTTGTATAGTCTACTGTTAATTCATCTAAAAAGTCATCAACTTCTTCTACACTATATCCATTTACCATTTGTTTTGCAAATCTTTTATTTTCTATATCTAATGGTGTAATCATTTTATCCTCCTTATGAAATTAATAGCAAATCAAAGAGCTACTAATCATGTTCGATATTAGTTTAAATTATTATTTTTTAACCAAGAAACTGATAATTTATTTTTCATTTCTTCTCTTGCCATTTCATTTGTTATTTCATAGTTTGATGGTGCAACTAAAAATATAGAGTTAGATACTTTTTGAATGTATCCATCTAATGCATAAACTCCACCACTAATAAAATCAACAATTCTTCTAGCAACATCTTTATTTACATATTCTAAATTTACAATTACTGATTTTTTTTCTTTTAAGAAACTGCAAATTTCATCTGATTGTTCAAATGTTGTAGGTTGTGATATAACCATTTTTATAGCTTGTCCTTGTGTTTGTGGCATAGCTACCACTTTGTTGTTATTTTTTCTTCCAAATAATTTTTTATCTTCTACTTCTTCCTCTTCATCTTCGTAATCATATACGTTTTCATCTTCATAATCTTCTTGTTCTGCAGAATCCATTCCAAATAAATCCCACACCTTGTTCATTAATGCTCCTGACATAAAAAAACCTCCTAAAATCTCTTTTTACAATTTATGCTATAAGTATCTACTTTTTTTTTCTCATTGTCAATACTTTTATATAAAAGTAATAATAATTTAATATTATTGTAATATTATTGTAATATTTTTCTATATTATTGTTTTATTCTACTTTACTTAAGTCTGGTTTAATCATTATTTCGTCATATATTGACAATTTTTTCATATTAGTTATTTCTGTTTTTGAAAATCCTAATTCAGTTAATTCATCTGTATCATAATTAGATACAATTGAATATTTTTTGTTTGTTTTCTCAACATTAATTAGTATTTTACTATAATACCCTGCTCTATTTCTAACTACATATTTAAGTCCATCTTCTTCTACTATTGCATCATTTGGGATTTTCAACCCTGAATAGCTCCACCAAATTAGATCAAAAGATATTTTTCTATAATTTGTTAATTCCTCTATTTGTTCATTTATTTCTAAAACTAATAATGTTTCATCATCATTTTCTTGTGATATATATGCAATTTTGGCAGGAATAACTTTGTTATTAGATAGTCTTACTTTTACTTCATTCCCTATAGTACATTTTTTAGCTTCTTCCGAATTAGAAACTGTTGCTATGTAACAAGAAAAGTTATTTATAATTTTTCCACATTCATCATTTGTTGCTATTAGTTGACCTGTTTTTATATTAAGTCCTTCTAAGAAGTTTTTACTTAATGTAGAAAAATTATTCGGTGTTAATTTTTCTTCCAATCCATCTACTTTGTAAGAAACAATTCCACTTACTGGTGCTGTTATATATTCTGCTCCTGAATTTAGTTGTTGTTCTAATTTTGTCCTCTGGTTGTAAAGTTCCTTTAAATAAGTTCCTGCTTTGCTTTGTTCTCCTACACTTTTTGCTTTTTTTGTTATTAATGTGTTTATCTCTTTTTTGTATTCAGACATTTTTGATATATCTGTAGTTTTATTTAATACTTCAATTAGTCCATCTAATTGAGTTTCAATTAATTTTATATCAGATACTTTTATTCCAGAATTATTAATACTACTTTGTCCGTCTAGTGCTTCTTGTATTTTGGTGTCTAAATCGGCAATTTGTTTTGTTAAATTATCCTCATTTTTACTATAATAACGGTATATTGATTCTCCTTTTGCTGTTTTTTCTCCTTCACTTTTAATTTGTTCCATTCCGTTTTTATAGTTATTTCCTTTTACAACTTGTTCTTCTCTGATTATATATCCTACATTTGTTTCTTCTGAATATACTGTTCCTTCTTCTACAGTGAACTTATCTGTTGGTTGTTTTACTAACATATATACTGCATATAGCATATATATTACAATCACTACTAAAGCAATTATTATTGCAATTTTTTTATTTTTTATTTTTCTTTTATTGCCTTTTGTTGCTTCAATATTGTTTTCTTTTTCTATATTTTTATTATTTGTTATTTGTTTTTTTATAAAGTTATTATATCTATCTTTTTCTTCTTTCAATTTATACCCTCCAAAATAATATCTATATTATTTTGCAATTCATTTGTTCCTTCTAACCATATGGTTTGTTTGTTTTTTCTAAACCAGGTTAATTGTCTTTTTGCATATCTTCGTGTCTCCATTTTTATTTTTTCAATCATTTCTTCTTTTGTACATTTTCCTTCTAAGTAATCTACAACTTCTTTATACCCTAGTCCTTGCATTGCCGTCGGAAATTTTTTATATTTTTGTTTTATTTTTTTTACTTCTTCTATTAGTCCTTGTTCTATCATAATGTCTACTCTTTTATTTATTCTTTCATAAAGTAATTGTCTATCCCAATTTATTGCAAAAACTCTATAATCATATTCTATTGGCTGTTTTCTTGATTCAATTTCTTGTTCTGTTTTATTTTTTCCTGTTGCATGATAAATTTCTAAAACTCTAATTATCCTTTTTTTATCATTTGGACTAATTTTTTGCATTGCTTTTTCATCAATCTCTATCGCTTTTTCGTATAATTTTTCTAAACCTTGATTTTCAGCAATTTTTTCCAATTCTTCTCTATATTTTTCATCAAAGTCTATATTTTGATATTGAATTTCATAAATCAAGCTATCTACATATAGTCCTGTACCCCCAACGATTATTGGTGTTTTTCCTTTTTGTAGAATTTCTTTTATAGCTTTTTTTGCAGCTTTTTGATAGTTAGCAACACTATATCTTTGATCTGGTGAAACAAAATCTAATAAATGATGTTCTATTCCCTGCATCTCTTCTTTTGTGGGTTTTGCAGTTCCAATATCCATATCTTTATAAATTTGCATTGAGTCTGCAGAAACCACTTCTCCATTTATTTGTTTCGCAAGTTCTATAGATAATGCTGTTTTTCCAGATGCAGTTGGTCCACATATGACAATTACTTTTTCTTTCATATTATTTGTATTCCTTTCTCAAGCCATAAAACCAATTAAAACTAGTTTTAAAATCAAATTGTATTTTTTCTTCTTACTTTTTCAATCTATCTATAATCTGTAAAGTTTCATTTTGTGCATTAGCCAAATAATTGCTTTCTATAATTGTTAAAATAATTATTACTGCAATTAAAATTACTATACTTTTTTTGAATTTTTTATCATCTATTTCATCATTTTGTATTTGTACTATCTTTTTAAATATATATGGTAGTAAAATATATCCATTAACAATTGAAAATACCAATACTAATATATTCTGTATTGCTTTCATAATTTCTCTGTTTTCATAGCTAATTCCTATTTTTGAAATTTGATAAATTATTATTGTTATAATATATACTACTACAAATCCTACTATTATATATTCTATCTTTTTTGTTTTTTCTATATCTTCTAAGCTACTCCATGTCCATCCTAAAAGTACTAAAAACATTACAATTATTATACATATGATTACTGGCATTTTTTATCTGTCTCCTTCCTTTAGAAGTTTTATTTTCTTGCAAATTTTCTTTCTATTTCATATTTACTCATTTTTATTGCTGTTGGCCTTCCATGAGGGCAAGTAAATGGATTTGGTAATTTTAATAATTGATCCATTAAACTTTCTACTTCTTCTTTTGTTAATACCATATTTGCTTTTACTGCTGCTTTGCAAGCAACTGTCGCAATAAATTTTTCTTCTTTTTCTTGTTTTGCTGTCCTTGCTACTGTGTTTATTTCGTCTAATGTCTCTAGGAATAATTCTTTATTATCTAAGTCTATACATATTGTTGGTACGCCTGTTAATTTTATTGTATTTTCTCCAAATTCTTCTAAACAGAATCCTGCTTTTTCAAACATTTCCATATTATCTTTTGCAATTTCCATTTCTTTGTGTGTTAATGTGATAATGTCTGGCAATAGTAACATTTGTGAGTCTTTTGAACCATCATGATAATAATTTTCTTTTACTTTTTCATACATAATTCTTTCATGTGCTGCATGTTGGTCAATTATGTACATTTCTTTGTCCATCTCAATTATTATATATGTATTAAAGGCAATTCCAATAAATTTATATACTGGCTTTTGAAATTCTTCTGTATTCTCAAATACAGATACATTATCATTTAATAAATCTACTGCGTCATCCTTTTTCTCTTCTTTTTCTATTTTTGTATCTAAATTATTAATGTTTGTATCTCCATCTAAAATTGGTTTTCTTCCAAATAATTTTTCATACATTGTACTAAAATCTTCTTCTGGAATTTCATCATATTGTACATTTTCCAATTTTTCGATTTGTTCTTGTATTTGTTCCAATTGCTGTTGTTTTTCTGTTTTTTCAATTTCTTCTGTCTCTATATCTTTTGATTCTTGATTATCTTTTATGTTCTGTTCATTTAGATTTACTTGGTTTTCATTTATTGTTTCATCATTTGTTATGTTTATTTTTTCATCTAAATGTTCTTTATCTATTGTTTCTGTTGTTTTTGGTGTTTCTGCATCTTTTGCTACTTCTGGTGTTTCTATATCTTTTGTTATTTCTGTTTTTTCTGTAACTTCTGTTTCTTCTATTTTTTCTGTCATTTCATTAAATTCTTTTTTTGGTTCTTCTATTTTTTCTAGTTCTTTTTGGTTATCACTGTTATTATTCTTTTCTAGTTCTTTTTGTCTATTTTGCATTTCTACATAATTTTGGTTTAATTTTAAGCTTGGATCTTCATCTATTTCTTTTTGAATATCTTGTTGTAATTTTTTTAATTGTTCTAATACACTTGCTGTATTTACAGGTCCACCTTGACCAAAATTAAATCCTGCTTTTATTTGATTTGCATTATTTGAATTTACAGATTTGTTTTCCATAAAATTATTTGAATGATTTGTATTTGTTTTTATTTTACTTTCTTCATTTGTATAATTCTCTATTTTTTGGATTTCATTTTTTCTAAAATCAAATAAGCCTTTTGTTTCTGCTTTTATCTCTTTTTCTTCTTTTTCAGTATTTGCAACTAATTCATTTTTTAGTAGTGTGTCTTTTATTGCATGATAAATTGCTTGAAACACTTTATTTTCTTCTTCAAATCTTACTTCTAATTTTGCTGGATGTACATTGACATCAACTTTTGCTGGATTCATTTCCATGTCTAAAATAACAAATCCAAATTTTCCTATTGGTATTAAACCTTTAAAAGCTTGTTCTGTTGCTGCAGAAACAGTTTTATCTTTTATGTATCTTTTATTAACAAAAAATAATTGATTAGAACGGTTTGACCTTGCTATTTCTGGTTTTCCTATTACTCCTGAAATTTTGATATCATCATATTGATATTCTACAGGCAAAATGCTTGTTGCTACATCTTTTCCATATATACTGTAAACAACACTTTTTATATCTCCATTTCCATTTGTTTGAATTACTGTTTTTCCTGTATTTATTAATCTAATTGCAATTTCTGGATGAACTAATGCAATCCTTGTAATAACATCTTCTACATATCCTGACTCTGTATAATCTTTCTTTAAGAATTTGTATCTAACTGGTGTATTAAAGAATAAATTCCTTACTGTAATCGAAGTTCCAGTTTGACATCCTACTTCTTGTTTATCTAATATATTTCCAGCTTCTACTATAATTTTATATCCTGTATCTTGCTCTGCAGTTTTTGATATCATTTCTACATTTGCAATTGCTGCTATACTTGCTAAAGCTTCTCCTCTAAATCCCATAGATGTTACTACATCTAAGTCCTCTGCTTTTCTTATTTTGCTAGTTGCATGTCTTTCAAATGCAATTTCTAAATCATCTTGTGCAATCCCTTTTCCGTTATCAGTTACTTTTATGTATGAAATTCCTCCGTTTTTTATTTCTACTGTAACATTATTTGCACCTGCATCTATTGAGTTCTCTACCATTTCTTTTATAACAGATGCTGGTCTTTCTATAACTTCTCCTGCTGCTATTTTATTTATTGTTAAATCATCTAATAATACGATATTTCCCATTTGAAATCTCCTTACTTTTATCTATAATAGATTTATTTAGTTGTGCTTTATTTTTTCATTTATAGTTGTGCTTATTATATCATAAAGATTTTTTATAAACAATCTTTTAAACAAATAAAAACTGTGCTATTCAAAAATTTTACTTTTTGAGTTCACACAGTTGTGATATATGTTATTTGTTTTCAAATTTTGCAGTACAAATATATGTTGATATCATATATACTAACAACACCATCGGAATTGTAAATTCACCAATTGGCATTCTTGTTATGGCCATTATTCCTAGCAATACCATTTGAGATAATGCTATTATTCCTATTGATTCTATTAGAACTTTTAATGAATTTAATTTGTAGTATCTTATCATTAAATATACCAAGATTATTATTGTTATTATTATAAATGGTGTTATATATGGTTTTATAATGTCTCTTCCTCTTGTATGTGGTATACTTTCAATTGTTATATCTTCTGATTTTAATTCTGTTTCATATTTCTCGTTGATTTTGTTTACTAAATTTGTTTTTTGTTCTTCTGATATTTCTGTTGTCGTAATGCTAATTGCATCTTTATATACTTCAATTGCTTGAATTTTTACTGGTTGATTATCAAATACTTCATTTGTTATTTGTTTTACATCCTCTGTTTTAAATTCTTTTCCTATATTTAATTCTACTTTTTGAGAATCTTGATATTTTAATTCAAAGGCTAGTCCTTTTGTAGCAATCACTATAGCTCCAACTATTAGAATAATAGCAATAAGAACTGTTAATATTATTGTGTTTTTTTGTTTCATCTTCCTACCTCCTATTTTTCTTCTGTCTTTATTTTTAATAATGTTCTTGTAACAACTGCATTATATGCTGCTATCAATAATATTCCCCAAAAAGCTATCATTCCAAAACTACTAATTGGTACCCATTTTATAAAGCAAAATGCTATTACCATAATGCATATTGGAACAATTTTCATAAAGAATTGTTTATATGTTTTTACAGTTGATTTGTTTGTAATGTTTTCTGTATCTTCTTTTTCTGTTTTACTCATGTTTTCTAATAAATTGTGTGTAAATAAATAATTTAATAATAGAACTGTTATAATTCCAAAGATTGATTCTAATGAAATTATTACATTTGTATAACGTACTAATAACATATAAATAGCTACTAATCCAACATAAGCTATACCAGCGAAAATTCCTCTTACTCTATATTTTACTATAAGTGCTATTATTCCTGCTAATATTACTATAGCTACTGCTATTTCAATTTTTACTAAATCTTCTTTTTCTATATCTGATAATATATATTGATTTTTTTCTATATCATATTTAATTACTAAATTTCCACTATCTAATACAGTTGCAATATTTTTTGCTTGTGTTGCATATTGTTGAATAGTTTCTGAAGATGTTGATGCTTTTCCAACAGATAATTGAATTTTTCCAGTTGTTATTGGTTCATCAAAACTTGTAGTCATTATAGTTTCATTATCAATTTTCATTGTTATTTGTTTTTGTGTTCCTGATGTTTCTGTTGTATTATTTGTTGTATTATTTGTTGTTCCGTTTGTTGATTCATTAGTTACATTTGTATCTCCTGTTGTGTTTGCTGTTGTATTGTTTTCTTGTTTTACATATGTTTTACTAATTTCTTCTAATTTTTCTTTTCCTTCTTTGTTAAATGCAATTTCTAAATAAATTGTTGTTCCACTTGATGTTGTGTTATATAAAACATCAGAAGATTTTATATTATCATTATTTAATAGTACTTCATTAGTGTCATTGTCTATTATTTCAAATTTTCCTATTGTAGTTAAATTACTAACTACTGTATCTGTTGTAGTATCTTCTGGTATTTCTATTGTAATTTCTCCATTATTTCCATTTACCGCAATATTATATTCTTGTATATTTAATTTTTTTAGTCTTTTTTCTATTACTTCTTTTACTTTTTTATAATTTTCCGTATTTAAGATATCCTCACTATTATTAGGAACATTTTCTTTTGTATATCCATTTTTTTCTATTTCTTCATCTGTTGCACTATCTATAGTTTTTCCTTCTTTATCTTTTATTACTTCTTTTGTGTCTGTGTTTACTTTTAGTTTTATTGTTCTTGCTCCATTGATATCCATTGCGTATTGATAATCTTTTACTCTATTGCTAACTTTGTTTTTGTTTTGTGTATAGATTCCAAAAAAGCTAATTATTGATATTAATATAATTGCTAAAATAATTGTAATTATTTTTATTGTTTTCATTTTATTTTTCTTATTTGTTTTTTTCATTTTTATTTTTTCCTTTCTCTTCGCTTCGCTTCGTTCATCATCAGTCAAATTTTTTTCTAAACTTTGACTAAAGAATTATAATAATTTTGTATCATTTATAATTAGTTCAAACCAAATCTTTAAATATTTTGCTGCATATTTACTCATCATTGTTCTATCCATAAAAATTTCAAAATAGTCTAAAACTGGGCATATTTGTGTGTCAATTTTTAGTTTTAATATTATTTTTCTTTCTTCTGCATTTATGTCTAATTCAGCATTTGTTACTGCATAATTTACTCTATCGTGAATATCAAATGTAGATAAATTGGTATTTACTACCCTATCTCTGTGTACATCAGATTTATCTGCTAATATTAATGCTGCAGATATATCACTAATTGCATTTCCTGTTTTTTCATCATGATTTCCGATTGCCATCATGATTTCTGTTCTTTCTTCTACTGGCATTCCCATATCTTTTAATATGTTATATGCCAAAATTGCTCCACTATGTGCATGATCTACACGGTTCACGCAATTTCCAATGTCATGCATATATCCTGCTATTCTTGTCAGTTCAACTGTCCTTTCTGGATATCCTAATTTTTCTAATATATCTCCTGCCCTTTTTGAAACTATTGAAATATGTCTATGTCCATGTTCAGTATATCCTAATGCATTTAATTGTTTTTGAGAACCTCGTATTAAGGCATCAATTTCTGGATTTTCTTTAATATCTTTTAAGGTTATCATTTGTTTCCTCCTTTTGTCTTTTAAATTTTATATTAAATGCATAAAAATATCAACTGTTTTTTATGAATTTTTATTGTTTTTTATTATAAATATAGTTTTATGCATTTTTTAAATTTACTCATTTTACTATTTTTTATCTACATTTCTTTTTTGATGTCCTTTAATGTTTCTTTTAATACTTCAAACTTTCCATGTATATCTGATATGATTGCTATTTTCATATTTATTTTTTCCTTTTTTAATTTATGATATAAATATTATATTTACTTATTTATACCATAAATTTTAAGTAAAAACAATTTAAATTTATTTTTATTTGAATTAAAATCTGTATTTTTAAAACATTAGTTCGCTTTACTGATAAAAAATAAAAACAAGTTTCCTTGTTTTTATGGTGGGCAGGGATGGATTCGAACCATCGTACTCAAATGAGAACAGATTTCTTACTACTATAGTTTTCACTACCAAATTTCTTTGTTTGTAGTCTGGACTTTCTCTTTATCTTATTATTAAGATACCAGGTATAAAGTCTCTACACTCGGATTTCTCCTAGCTCGGGATTATCATCAGCTTTTACTGTTAAGACTTCCCCGAATTAGCCTAGTTATCATCTTATCATCACTGATAAGAGCTGCAAATTTAGGTTTTGTTTAAACCAAAGACCACAGTCTGCCGCCTTTAGCCACTCGGCCACCTACCCATATTAAATTTTAGAAATATATCGTCGAGCTATCGACAATAGCTATTATAAGCTTTTTATAATTTTTTGTCAATATATTTCTAAAAATTTTTTGTTTTTCTTATAAATTTTATTTAAATTTAATATTTATATTCATTTTTCCAGCTCTAGTAATTGAATTTCCTCCATATTTTTCATTTAATTTATCAATCACTTTATCTAGTTTTTCTTGTTTCTGATGTTCCTCTGTATTTTGAAACAGTGAAATTTGTAGTTCTTCTTTTGAAACCAAATTATCCACACGAAGTCCTACCAATCTTATAGCCATTCCATTTTTAAATTTTTCTGTTAAAAGTTGTTTTGCTTTTTTCATAATTTCTTTTGTACTAGCTGTTGAGCAGTCTAACTTAGTTTGATGAGAAAAATCTTCAAAGTTTTTTGTTCTTAACTGAATACTCACACTATTAGCTAGTAAGTCTTGTTTTCTCAATCTATATGCCACCTGCTCTGTTAGCGTCAGTAAAATTTCTTCTATTTTTTCCTTTTCTATTAAATCTATTGGTAATGTTACTGAATTTCCTATACTTTTCGGTTTTTCTTTAATATATTGTACTTCTGAATTATCTATTCCATTTGCATATTCCCACATCATCTTACCATGTTTTCCAAATTTTTTTACTAACAGATTTTGATTTACATGAGCTAAATCTCCTATTGTTTTTATATTCATATTATATAATTTTGGAACTGTCTTTCTCCCCAACATAAACAATTCTGATATAGGAAGTTTCCACATCTTTTTTGGAATTTCATTTTCGAAAAGTGTATGAACTTTATCTGGTTTTGTAAAATCTGATGCCATTTTGGCTAATAATTTATTATGAGATACACCTATATTAACAGTAAATCCTAGTTCTTCTTTTACCCTTTTATTTATTTCCATTGCCCTATTTATTAATGTATCATTTCTCAAATATTGTGTCATATCCAAAAAACATTCGTCAATTGAAAATCTTTCTATTTTGTCAGTATATTCTGATAAAAGCTGAAATAGCTTATTTGAATATTCTCTATATATTTTAAAATCTCCTTGATATACTTGAACATTTTTACATTTGCTTCTCGCGCTATATAAAGTTTCTCCGGTTACTATCCCAAATTGCTTTGCTTTTTGGCTTTTAGCCAGAACAATGCCTGATCTTTTTGTTTCGTCTCCACCTATTACAGCAATTTGCTCTCTTATATCTATTTTTTCTCCATTATTTAACTTATATACTGCTAACCATGATAAAAACGCATTATTAACATCTACATGTAATATTTGTCTTTCCATAAACCTTCACCGAAGCCATTATAAAACATATGTTCTTGTTTGTCAAGCCTATTTTTTATTAATGTTTTATTATTCTTGTTATTATCTTTTATTATATACATTCTTTAAATCTATAACTTTTTAGTTTTCTGTACTTTTAGTTTTAATTTTAGAAAGACTGTCCCTTTTTCCCTTAAAAAAGGGAAAAAGAAGGAACGTCCCTCTTTCCCCCTCTTTCTCCTTGTTTTTCTTAGCATATTTTATTTTTGAAGTGTAAGTCTCCAATTTGCTCTGTTGTTACATATCCTGGTTTTGCTTTTATTACGTCTGGTATTCTGTTTACAACTGTTGCACATGTAAGTTCTACTGTTGCTGGTCTTTCTACTGTAATTGTTGTTGTTGGTTCTCCTTCAACTGTCCATACATTTTTATCAAATTCATCTGGTGCATATACTTTTCCTATACATTCTGATTCTATTGTTATTCCTTCTTTTGTTTCTGTTGTTACAACAGCACTCATTCCAGTTGCATCTCCTGCTTTTATTGTCATATCTAATGTTGATGAGTATATATCTTCTTTATATGTTTGTGGTACACATTTTTGAGTTTGGCTTATTATAGTTAATCCTAATTTTGAACATAGCCATCCATTTACATTCCACATGTATGATGGTGCAAATTCTCCACTGTCTATAATTTTTTGTCTTTCTTCTGCTGATATTCTATCTGATGAGGCAACTTGTTTATCAAATTCTTCAAGTGTCAATCCTGCTCCATGTGCTTCTGCTAATGCTATTCCATAATCTTCTACATTATAGCTAGAACTTCCTTTTATTTTCTTTATCGTTTGTGTTGAACCTGCTATTGATGAAATAAGTTGACCCCAATATATATCTTGGTATCCTGTCCCTGTTATTGTACAGTTGTTCTTTTTTGCTAATTCATCAATTTTTTTTGTTAATGTTGGGTTCGAATTTTGTGGATAAAATGCCTCTTCACATGTTGATATTGCATTTATTCCTAATTCTGCACATAACATAAATGGTTCTTCTACTTCTGAAAATAAACTTCTTGTTGTTACTATACATACATCTGGTTTAGTGTTTTCTAATGTTTCTCTTGCCTGTTTTGCATCTGTTATTACTACTCCTAATTTGTCTTTTCCTAAGATTTCTCCTATATCTTTTCCAATTACTGCTGGATTTACATCTATTGCTCCTACTATTTCAATTCCTTTTTCAAGCATATATCTCATTGTATATACACTCATTTTTCCAACACCGTATTGTACGGCTTTAATTTTTTGTTCCATAATTGAAACCTCCTTTGTTTTATTTTATATAATTTTAAAAATTATATACATTATTATGTCCCAAAGGGACGGTTCTAGTGGGTCATTTTTGTCCCATTAGAACCGTCCCTCTGGGACATATATCCTAAACTTTGTGCAAATTCACTTAGCATAACATTTTTTATTGTTTGTCCTTTTCCTTCTAAGTAATCTTCTATTACTTGTTTTAGTTGTCTTATGTTTTTCATTTCTGGTTCTATTTCTTTTGGATATTTTTCTGCACGTTTTAGTAATTTTTCTTTTATTAAAACTATATCTTCATTGCTGGCACAAGAAATTCTTTGGAACATTTGATAAACATCATAATATTTAAATATTGGTATTTGCATACATTGTCTGTCAAATTTTTCGTAAAATTCTTCCATTCTCATTGGAATACATTTAAATACATCTTCAGCTTTTTCTTTATACATTTTATCTAATAATTGTGTATTTAGCATATTAAAGTGTTTAACTATATCATCCATGTCTTCTTCAACTTGTTCAATTGCTATTTTACTAAGTTCTTCCTCTACATTTGGACAATATTTTGATTTTAGGGATGCTAAGTTCATTCCATTAAAAAATATACTTTTTAGAGTTTTTATGTCATAGTCTATTAATCCTCTTCTTGAGAAGTAGCTAAAATATGCATATATTTTCACTATATCAATTAATTCTAAACTTCCTTCTTTTATATCTTCTAAAACAGATTTTATAACTTTATCAAATTCATCATCTGATATTTTCCAGTACTCTTCTGTAAGTAATCTTTTATATGCTGGTAAGTTTTCTGTATCTACTGTATTTCTAATTGTTTCCATATTTTGCTTAAAAATTTTCATATCAAAAATTCTTGTTCTAACATAATATTCTATAAATTTAAAGAATCTATATTCTGCTTTAAAATTATAGTAATAATTATTATCAAATTCTTTTATATAAAACTGTCTATTGTCCATTAATGTCCTTGAAGATACAATAATAGACTTATATTCTTCATTGTCTTTTATATTTACAAACTTTTCTTTTGTTATTTTTCCTGCTTTTATTTCAAAAGAAATTGCTACCGTAAATATTAGCATTGTTTGCATAACACGATTATTTGTGTTAGGATAATTTTTCTCTACCATTTCAAAAATCTTTTGGAAATCATTTAGTGCATGCTTTAAGATTCTTAAGTTTCTTGTTCCGCTTCTTTCAAATGTAGCTATTATTAATCTTGTATTTTCTCTTAAAAATCTAATTAATTCTGGGTCATTTTCATATCTCATCAAAATTCCATTTATTATATAATCAAATTTTGGTGCATATTCAAATGTTTCTCCTATCAATTTTTCTTTTATTCTTTCATAATCATTAGCTTTATCAAAAACATGCTCTATTTTATTTTGTATTTTTTCTACCATTGGTTTGTCTGGATTGTTTAATTCTCCTTGTTTGTCTAGTAAATATGTTGCAATAAATGTTTTCATTTCTAAATTTGAGCTTTTTAATTTTGTTGACAATTCTTTTTCATTACAAATAATTATTGTTTTGATGTGATCATGTTCTACAAAATTATTGATATATCCTAGTATATCTATAACATCTACATTTGCTCTTTCCAAATCGTCAAAACATAAAACTTTATCATCTGTAGAAAAGAAATCTGCATAATCTATTTTATCTCCATTTTGAGTTACTCCAAAGAAATTTGCCATATCTAGTCCTGTTTTTGCATATTCCGGGATATTAGTTTGTCCATTTGCATCCATGAACTTTCTTAAGTTTTTGTCCATTAGTTGTGTTGTTTCAATAAATATTTTTTTGCTTATTTCCTCTAAATTAGATATTCCATATAAAGACATATAGATTGTAGTAAATCTTTTTCCATTTAGTTGCATAGATTCTATTTTTTTCCTTATTTTATTATTCCAAAAATGTGTCTTTCCAACACCCCATTCACCATTTATCATAATTGCATAGTCTGTATAATCTGATCTTACATAATCTAAAATACTCTCTACTAAATCTTCCATCTTTTACCTCCTTATGTGTCTTATATATCTATTTTTAATCTTTTGCTAATATTAATATCCCTATTTTTTTTGGATTTCCATATCGTAACATTCTACTACATTCATTTACTGTACTCCCTGTTGTGTATATATCATCGACTAATAATATTTTTCTATTTTCGATTAATTCTTTTTTCTGTAATATATATACACCACTAATATTTTTTGCTCTATCTTCTTTATTTAATTTACTTTGTTCTATTATATTCTTTGTTTTTATTAAACAATTATTCAAAAGTTCCAAATCAGTATTAACCGCTATTTCCTTAGCAATTAGCGAACTTTGATTATAACCTCTTTCTTTATATCTTTTATAACTTATCGGAACTGGAATAATTGTATCATATTTTTTTATATTTTCAAATAATTTTTTATTTTTTAATAAAAATTTCACAAAAGTTCCATATAAATACGATTTTTCATTAAACTTATAATCTAATATCAATTTTCTTATTAATCCCTCATACTTAAATTCATACATTACTTCATCAAAAAATTTATTTTCTAATTCTTCATCATCATTTTTAGTAATAATTCTAAATTCATCTAATTTTCTAAGCTGAAGTTCACATTTTTTGCATAAAGCATTACGATCAATCTTTCCACATATACCACACACTTGAGGGAAAATCGAGACATTTGGGACGGGGACATTTGGGACGTAGAGAATT
>FR884541.1:23034-29488 GCA_000435535.1 Clostridium sp. CAG:575
AATTTTTTTTATAATTTTTTTAAACATACTTATTTTCTCCTTTTCGTCTATTTTTATAACCCTTTATTTTTGTCCTACGATAAAATTCTGTATAATTTTCCTCTGCTAATTTTTAAGATTTTGGCTATTTCTATTTTTGTAAATTTATATTCGTTGGAAATTAAATATGATATAAATTTTTTTACTAAAATATTATTTTTTTGAATTTGAGATAAATTAATATTTTCTAATTGACAATATTTCTGTAAAACTTTTTGTAAATCAACATCTTCTTTTTCGAAATTTAAAGGTGCATATTTTATGTTTTGAAATTCTTTTATATAGTTTTCACTTGAATTAAATACTAGATTTAAAATTTTTGAATTAATTTTTGTATTATCTAAATAATTTCTATATGAAGAGTATTCATATTCTTCCTCGGCTTTTACTACCTTGGATTTTACTGGATTCATATGTATATATTTTATACATTGTAATAAATATTCTTGATTATAAATTGTTTTTGAATCAAACCTATTTCTGAAAACAAATCCTACTCTGTTCTGAGTTTTATTATAATATTTTGCATATTCTGTATTTGTTTTTTTCATAAAAATACTTAAATCATTTATATTTTCAGAATAAGTCAATATGTGTGCATGATTATCCATTATGCAATAAGCTATTATTAAAATGTTATGTTTTTCGCTATACTTATTCATTGTTAAAATATATTTAAGCTTTTGCTTATGCTTTTGAAATATATATTCTTTATTTATTCCCTGAACCATATTATGTGTAAATGCACTTCCAATAAATTTTCTTGCTTTTCTTGGCATTTTACCACCTCCTTATAATAAAATTTTTATTATAAAATGTTTTAACAATAAATATATCTATGCATGTGATAAATATGTTAAAATTATACCTTGATTTTTATGTTAATTCAATTGTTTTTTATAAATTTTCTAACTTTTCATCGCATTTTATTGCATTCTTCGACAAAATAGGTCAAAAAAATTGGAACAAATTCTCTACGTCCCCATTGTTCCAATTTTAAATGATAATCCTGTGTTTCTTTTTTTGCTGTCTACGTTTTGTATCATGTAGTTTACTACTCTTTCACTTCCTACTATTATGAGTAACTTTTTTGCTCTTGTTATTCCTGTATATAATAGGTTTCTTGTTAATAACATTGGTGCTGAGGCTGGTGCTAGCATTATTACAACATCAAATTCACTTCCGTTGTGCTTTATGTATTGTTATTGCATAACTATGTTCTATTTGCTCAAGTTCTGTGTATTCATACCATGCTATTTTTTCATCATCAAATTTTATTTTGACTACTTTTTCTTTTTCGTCTATTTCAAGTATTGTTCCCATTTCTCCATTAAATACTCCTGTTCCTATTTCAGGCTTTCCATATTCGTTATTATTTTCTTTTTCCCAAGTTATGTCATAGTTATTCTTTATTTGCATTATTCTATCACCAATACGGTATATAACTCCCCCAATTGTCTTTTCTGGCAATTGTTCTAAATTTGGGTTTAATGCTTGTTGCAATACTTTATTTAATTCTTTCGTTCCTAATGGTCCTTTTTTTGTTGGTGTTAATACTTGAATATTTTTAAAGAAGTCATAATTTCCAAAGTTTTCTAATCTTCCAGTACATAAAGTAAGTACTTCTTTTAACATCATTTCTGTTGAATTTTGTTTTATAAAAAAGAAGTCTTCTTTTGTGTCTTCTTCTATCTCTTCATCATCTTTGGTTATAAAACTTTCTCCATTATTTACTCTATGAGCATTTAAAATGATTTTGCTTTTAGCAGCTTGTCTAAAAATTTTATCTAATTTAACAGTAGTTATTGCTTCTGATTCTATTATGTCTTTTAATACATTTCCTGGCCCTACAGATGGTAATTGATCTGTGTCTCCTACTAATACTAACTTAGTTCCTAAATATATACATTTTAATAAGTAATTCATTAAAAACATATCTACCATTGATAATTCATCAACAACTATAACGTCTGCATCTATTGGTGCTCCCTCATAGTCGTTATGTCTTGCATATATTCCTTCATCATCTAATTTTCCTATTCCTAATAATCTATGTAAGGTTGATGCTTCTTCTTCTGTTGCTTCTGTCATCTTTTTCGCTGCTCTTCCTGTTGGTGCAGCTAGCACTACTTTTTTTCCTTTTCCTTCATATAAATCTATAATTGTTCTTATAATTGTTGTTTTTCCTGTTCCTGGTCCTCCAGTAATTACAGTTACATTATTTTCATTTATTGCCTTTATTGCTTCTTTTTGTTTTTCTGATAATTCTATTTTTGATTTTTTTTCTATTTTTTGTAATTCAGATTTTATATTTTCTATTTTTTTAACATTTTTACTTTTATCTAATCTTAATAACCTTGTTGCAATTTCTTTTTCTACTTGATAAAAATTGTATAAATATATCCACTGCACATTTTCTCTTTCTTCTATTACTATTTCTTCTTTTGCTTTTAAACTAATTAGACTATCTTCTACGCATTCTGATGTTACATCTAATAGAGTCACAACAAATTCAATTAAGTTTTCTTTTATAACACAAGAATGTCCATTATACGTAGCTTTTATTAAACCATATTTTATTCCACTTTCTACTCTTTTTTGATTATCATAGTTTATCCCTAATTCTAATGCCATTTGATCTATTTGCTTAAAATCCACACCTCTTGTGATATCTATTAAAATATATGGATTAGCTTCTATTTGTTCAATTGCATTTATCCCTAATAAATTATATACTTTTTTCGCGTTTTCCGCTCCTATTCCGAACCTTTCTAAAAATCCTACTATTTGCCATACTTCCCAATTTTCTATAAAGCTTTCTGACATCTCTTTTGCTTTAGTTTCTGATATTCCTTTTATTTGAGCTAACTTTTCTGGCTCAAATTTAAATACACTAATTGTATCTTCTCCGAATTTCTTTATAATTTTTTTTGCTATTGATGGTCCAATTCCTTTTATATTACCATTTGCTAAGTATTTTTCTAACGCTCCTAATGTTTCCGGCATTAGCTTTTCAAATGTATCTACTTTAAATTGTCTTCCATAATCTTTATGTTCGACAAATTTTCCTGTTAATTTAAGTGTGTCTCCACTTGTAACAAATGGCAGATATCCTACTACTGTAATAAGTTCATCTTCTGTTTCAAATGTTGTTATTGTATAACTATTTAATTCATTTTGATAAATGATATCTGCTACTTCTCCTGTAATTTCCAATGTTTCCTCTCCTTGTTTTTATTTTGTTTAGTATATCACGTAAAATGTCAAAAAACAATAGAAGTTTTCTATTGTTTTTTACTTATAAATTAGAATTAAATAAATAATATTATTGTTCATTAACATTATCTATTATTTCTTTACATTCTTTCCAACTTGTTACTTTTAAAATTTCATAATCCTTTTGTAACTTTTTTGCAATTATTTTTGTATTATCATTTGACTGCAAATCAGCTACTATTATATTTTTTAAATATTCTTCTCTTCCATATAAAATTTTGAAAATTATAGAACGCAAAAATCCTTCTATTTTTTCTTCTTGATTTTTAACTGCTATAATTACATAAATTCCATCTGATTTAAATTTTGTATATGTACTAATATATATTATATTTTTTATAATTTCAAATAGACCATAAATGGCTAATGTCCAAAAGCATGTGCTTAGTATAAAATCTAACATTTTTATGCCTCCTATGGTCTATTATATGTTTTTTTTATTATTTTGTTATTTAAATTCTTTTTTTATTTCTTTATATTCTGGCATGTATTTTTGTACTAAATTCCAAAATTCCTGTGAATGATTCATATATTTTAAATGACATATTTCATGCAATATTACATATCTAATTGCCTGCTCACTATATTTTATTAATTCTAAATTTATTGTTATATTCTTCTTGCTTGAGCAACTTCCCCATGCATATTTTATTTGTTTTATTGTTATTTTTTTTGGTATTAATCCAGTCTGTTTTATTAGCTCGTTTGCATTTTTCTCTACTATTTGTTTAAATTCTTCTTTGGCATATTGAGGTTGTTTTTCTTTTTTGCTATTTTCTTTTTCTAAGCTTTTTTGTATCCATTCTGTTTTTTCTTTTATTATTCTTTCTATTTCTTTTTTTGGAGTTCTTATTGGTGCTTTTATTATTATTTTTCCTTCTTTTATTTGTATGTAAATGTTTTTTATTTTGGAATATTTTATTTCATATTTCATTTTTTCTGTTTTCCTTTTTGTACAATGTATTTATATTATAGAAAAGTGTATTTATTTAATATTGTATCTACAATAGGCCTTTCATATAATATAAAAAAGATGTTACAATTAATGTAGTACATCTTTTTTTATTTACATATATAATTAAATTAATTGTAAAATTGCAACTTCTGCTGCATCTCCTCTTCTAGGACCTGCTTTTACAATTCTTGTATATCCACCTACGTTTTTACCAGCATATTTAGGTGCAATTTCGTTAAATAATTTAGCTGGAACATCTATATTTTTACCATCGCTATCTTTTACTTTGTTTAATTTTCTCATCATTTTTCTTCTTGCATTTAATCTTGATGGCATATCTTTTTGTCTTTTTTCAGTAGTTTCTTCTTTAACTACTTTTAAGAATTCTTTACCGTTTTTACTTTTTACTAATTCTGTTACTTTATTACCTTTTGAATCTAATTTAGCTTTTACAACTTTTGTTTCTACTTCTTCAAAGTTGTCTTTTTCTTTTATTGCAAGTGATATTAAACTATCAGCTATTGCTTTTACTTCTTTAGCTCTAGGTAATGTTGTTTCTACTTTTCCATATACTAAAAGGTCTGTTGTTAAGTTTTTTAACATTGCCATTCTAATATCTGTAGTTCTACCTAATTTTCTATTTGTAGCCAATTTTTTTCACCTTCCCTTTCACTATGTTCATCATTTTTTTATATTTCTCTATTCTCTTAATCTTCTTCTTGTGCAAAGTCTAAGCCTAATGAATGTAATTTTGCAGTTACTTCATCAAAAGATTTTTTACCTAAGTTTCTAACTTTCATCATTTCTGTTTCAGATTTACTAATTAAATCTTCTACTGTTGAAATATTAGCTCTTTTTAAGCAGTTATATGATCTTACTGATAATTCTAACTCTTCAATTGACATTTCTAAAACTTTTTCTTTCTTAGATTCTTCTTTTTCTACCATAACTTGTGTATTTTTTGTAGTTTCTGATAAATCTATGAATAATTCTAAATGCCCTACCATTACTTTTGCTGCTAAGCTTAGTGCTTCATGTGCTTTTAAGCTACCATCTGTCCATACTTCTATTGTTAATTTATCATAGTCAACCATTTGACCAACTCTTGTATTCTCAACTTGATAATTTACTTTTTTTACTGGTGTGTAAATTGAATCAATTGGAAGTACTGAAATATCTTGATTTGGTTTTTTATTTTTTTCAGATGAATTATATCCTCTTCCTTTATCTGCAATAATTTCCATAATAAGACTTCCGCCTTCAGAAACTGTTGCAATATGTAAATCTGGATTTAATATTTCTACTGTTCCATCTGTTTCTATATCTGCTGCTGTAACTTCTCCTTCACCTTTGAAGTTAATTCTTAATGTTTTTTCTTCATTTTCATCAAATTTTAATCTAACATTTTTTAAGTTAACAATTAATTCAGGAACATCTTCTACAACATTTGGTATTGTAGAAAATTCGTGTAATACACCTTCAATTTTAACATTTGTTATTGCACATCCTGGAAGTGATGAAAGTAAGATTCTTCTTAGTGAATTTCCGATTGTTACTCCATATCCTCTTTCTAATGGTTCACATACAAATTTTGCATAATTATTTGCATCATCAATTTCTAGACATTCAATATTTGGCTTTTCAAATTCTATCATTTTTACCTCCTAAATGAGATTACTCTCAAACATTTAAAAACTTTCTTTAAGTTTTTTAAGTAAAATTTTAAAGTCTTGATTAAACCTTTACACTTACTTTTAAAAACTATTATTTTGAGTAAAGCTCTACTATTAAATGTTCTTCGATTGGAAGATCTATATCTTCTCTAGCTGATAATCTGATTACTTTACCACTTAGTTTTTCATTATCTTTTTCTAACCAAGCTGGAACTGGTCTAGCTGTGCTAGCTTCTACATTTGCTTTTAATGTTGTATTATCTTTTTTGCTTTCTCTTACAGTGATTACATCACCTGTTTTTACTAAGTAAGATGGGATATCAACTTTTTGTCCATTTACTTCGAATTGTCCATGGTTTACAAATTGTCTAGCTTGTGCTCTTGATGTTCCAAATCCTAATCTGTAAACAACATTATCTAATCTACTTTCTAATATTTGTAATAAGTTTTCACCTGTTACACCTTTTTTATTAGAAGCCATTTCAAAATATTTTCTGAATTGTTTTTCTCC
>FR884542.1:0-12838 GCA_000435535.1 Clostridium sp. CAG:575
AAGATACATGCTTCCACACCAAACGTTTTTTACTGAACTGTAACACTAAATCTGTATATGTTTCAAAAAGACTATAAAAAATGGTGGAGTTTTATCTCCACCATCGTACTTACATAGTTCTTTATTTATTTTTCTAAATTTTCTAGTAATTTTGCTTTTTCTTCATCGGTCAAGCTATCCCAAATTGCCTGGTCTTTTTTTGGTTCTACATTGATAATATTATTGTTTGGATTGTTAACCAGATTTTTTTCTTCTTTTTCTTTATCATATTCCTCTTGTTTATCAGAAATAGTTTGAGAAAAATCTAAATTATCAAAACTTGCAACATTAATGGAGCCATTTGATTCATCTAAATATGATATGTTTACTCTATCTCCCTCACGAGTAATTGGTAATTCCTCTGATACAGTATATGATGCTAAGTATAATTTAGTTGTATCATTATCTAGAATAAAATAGTAATATGTTTCACCATTTTCAATATTACTTCCTATCCTGCTTACAATTCCTTCCTTAGTATACCCATATACTTCTCCATCTCCAAAATCAACTTTCACTCCAACATTATTCATAGCATTAATATAGCTTCTTTCTGTTTCCGCTATACTATCTCCTACTGCTACAATCGAATAATCTTCGATGTTTAACAATGAATACTGTTTGACCAATCCTTCATTGTCCTTAAGTGTGCAGAAATATGTTGGTATTCCAGAAATATTTAATGGAATTGGTTCTGTAGCAGAATATCCCATATTTTGAACTTTTCCTTCCGCACTTTTCATTGCAGCATCTTCTGTAGCTCCAGCCATTTTATAGAACTTTACAGATTTATCTCTTGTATTAACCATAATAAATCCAACAGTTCCATTGTCTTTTCCAACAGAGCTCATTCCTGTATAATAATAACATGCTCCGTTGTTATATACAGTTGTAATATGTTCTGTCATAGATAATTCATCTGTTTCAGAAAAATTAAATACTCCATGGACATATTTGCCATAATTTTTAATTTGGTTTTTAATAAATTCTTCTGGCTGAATAATATCTACCCATTCTGGTGCATCTTTAACTGAATACCATTCGCATTCTCCTGTTTGTGGATCACAAATAACTACTCCTGTTGCTTCTCCATTTCCCCATAAAGTTGTATTTTTGTACGTTGTAACAACCCAAAATGGTTTTCCATTATTGTCAAGTTCAAAAGAATACTCTGTTAACCCAATGTTTCTAAAGCCTTTACTTCTGATATTTCTTTTAAGATTATCTGAAAAATGTGCGGTTTCTGAGTATTTAATTTTCAATTCTTTGCCATCAACTTCTTTTACTAACTGTACATCATTCATATTTGTAGCACTAACTATAACATAGCCTGGTGTGCCGGACTTATTTGCATTCCATTTCCAAAATGATCTATGGTCTAATGGAGCAACATAAACCAACTTTCCATCTACTTGTTGTTTGTTAGTAAACTTACCTACTTCTACTTTAGATCCCAGTGCCATCTCATCACCAAGTTTTTTATCTGCAAGTTTATCGGCTAGTTCAATGTCTACAATTGGAATTTGTGATGTGTCTATTTCGACCACATCGTCTTTAAATGATTTTTCATCTATTGTTCCAATCTGATTATACATTGATTCTGAATTAAGTAACGCACTTCCCGCTATATAACCCAAAATTAGCATTACAAAAAATATTATGAATGAAATACCAATTGCATTAAAACTTTTTTCAAACTTTTTCAATAATGAAAGCCACCATGTAATTAATGCTATAATAATTATAACACCCATTCCAATATAGACAGCCCCATCTAAATACGCTAATGACAATGTTGGCAATGTAATATAATACACTAACCCATAAAGAAACGTTACTACAATTGTACCTATAATTCTTTCTATTACTTTCATATGTCTTCCTCCATTTTGTTATAGTGAGTTTTTATGGTACTGTTACAAATAAAGAACTATCCCTCCTATTGATAGTTATCAATTTAAATATTTTTAATTGCAACTAGTGTAATTATACCATATTAAAAAGTTTATGTAAAGTTTATATTCTTTTTACAGGATCATTTCTAAATTAAATACAGTTTATGTTCTTTTTTTAATTTAATATTTTATGCAAATATGGTTAATATATTTATTTTTTAATTGCATTCAAATTTATTTGAAAAAATTTGAAAATTTTCACTGAATAACTTATTTTTTATTACACATAATAATATTGTAATTTTTATATTTGGAGGTAAAAAAATGGATAAAAATCAAAAAATTTGTTGTAATGTTACAAGTTGTAAATACAATAATTTAGAAAATCGTTGTGAATTAAATGAAATTCAAGTATCACCTACTAAAGATTGTGATACAAAAAATGCAGATGAATCAATGTGTGTAAGTTATGAATATGATGAATAATATTCATACAAAGTACAATTACTAAAAAAAGACAAATCCAATTGTGATTTGCCTTTTTACATTTTTACTTTTGTCCTTGAAATATAATGAACTATTCTTCAACTTCTTCAAATTGTGAGTTGTACAATTTTGCGTAGAATCCATTCTTTGCTAGTAGTTCTCCATGATTTCCTTGTTCTACTATATCTCCATGATCCATAACTAAAATTAAATCTGCATTTTTTATTGTTGATAATCTATGTGCTATAATAAAGCTTGTTCTGCCTTTCATTAAATTATCCATTGCTGATTGAATTTGTTGTTCTGTTCTTGTATCTATAGAGCTTGTTGCTTCATCCAATATTAATATTTTTGGATTTGCTAATATTACTCTTGCTATTGTAAGTAGTTGTTTTTGTCCTGCTGATATATTTGTTGATTCTTCATTTATTTTTGCATCATATCCATTTGATAATGTTTTTATATAGTGATGCACATGTGCTGCTTTTGCAGCTTCTATTACTTCTGAGTCTGTTGCTTCTGGGTTGCTATATCTGATATTGTCTCTTATTGTTCCTCCATATAGCCATGTATCTTGTAAAACCATTCCAAACATTTTTCTAAGTTCTCCACGTTTGAAGTCTTTTATGTTATGTCCATCTACTAAAATCGCTCCACTATTTACATCATAAAATCTCATAAGTAATTTTACCATTGTTGTTTTTCCAGCTCCTGTTGGTCCAACAATTGCTATTTTTTGGCCGTCTTTTACATCTGCATTAAAGTCATTTATTATTGTTTTTTCTGGGTCATATCCAAAATGAACATGTTCAAATTTTATGTTTCCTGCTAAATTTTCTGTTGATACAGGTTTTTTTACATCTTCTGGTTCTTCGTTTTCTTCTAAGAATTCAAATATTCTTTCTGCTGCTGCAATCATTGATTGTATTGTACTTGATATTTGTGCTACTTGACCAATTGGTTGTGTAAATTGTTTGTTATATTGTATAAAACTTTGTATATTACCAACTGTAATTCTTCCTTTTACTGCAAAATATCCTCCTAATATAGCAACTGCAACATATCCAACATTTCCAACAAAATTCATTAATGGATACATTAATCCAGATAAAAATTGTGAACGCCAACCTGATTTGTATAATTCTGTGTTTTCTTTTTCAAATTCTTTTATTGCTTCTTTTTCTCTTCCAAATACTTTTACAATATTATGACCACTATAAACTTCCTCTACTTGACCATTTACGTGTCCTAAATATTCTTGTTGTTTTACAAAGTATTTTTGTGATTTTCCAATTACTTTTTTTAATATAATTGCTGATATTGGCAAAATCAATAAGCTAACTATTGTCATTTCCCAGCTTATAGAAAACATCATTACTAATATTCCTATTATTGTACAAATTGATGTTATTATTTGTGTAATACTTTGGTTTAGTCCTGTACTTAATGTGTCTATATCATTTGTTATAATTGATAAAACCTCTCCATTTGTTCTTTTATCAAAATATTTCATTGGTAACTTATTTATTTTGTGTGTTAAATCATTTCTCATTTTATAAGTTACTTTTTGAGCAACTCCAGCCATTATATAACTTTGAATTAGATTAAATAATGCACTTGTTCCATATAGTCCAACTACCCATAAGATTATTTTTCCTATTTTATTAAAATCAATTCCACCTGTTCCATTTATTTTGTTCATTAATCCTGTGTATATTTCTGTTGTTGCATTTCCTAATATTTTTGGTCCTACAATACTAAATACTGTGCTTCCAATTGCAAATATCATTACAATAATAATTGCAATTTTATATTTTGAAAGTGTTTTTCCTAATTTTTTAATTGTTCCATTAAAATCTTTTGCTTTTTCTACAGGACCATGTGCTCCTCTTGGTCCTCCGCCCATTGGTCCATGTCCTTTCATTACTGGAGGTTTTTGTGTTGTTTCATTATTACTCATGTTTTTCTCCTCCTTCTTGAATATTTAACTCCTCTTCAGACAATTGTGATAAAGCTATTTGTCTATATGTTTCATTATTTTTAATTAATTCTTCATGTGTTCCTTTACCTACAATTTTTCCATCTTCTAATACAATTATTTGGTCTGCATTTAAAATTGTATTAATTCTTTGAGCCACTATTATTACTGTTTTATCTTTAGTCTTTTTGCTTAATTCTGCCCTTAAAATACTATCTGTTTTAAAGTCCAAAGCAGAAAAACTATCATCAAATACTAATATTTCTGGGTCAACTGCAATAGCTCTTGCTATTGATAATCTTTGTTTTTGTCCTCCAGATACATTGCTTCCACCTTGTGCTATTGGTTCTTGATATTTTAAAGGTTTAGTTTCAATAAATTCAGTTGCTTGTGCAATTTGAGCTGCTTCTTCCATTTGTTCATCTGGCATATCTGGATTTCCATATTTAATATTTGATTCTATTGTTCCAGAGAATAATAAACCTTTTTGTGGAACAAATCCTATTATTTTTCTTAAATCTTTATTTGATATATCTTTAATGTCTACTCCATCTACCAATAGATTTCCTGATGTTATGTCATAAAATCTTGGTATTAAATTAACTATTGTAGATTTTCCGCTACCTGTACTTCCTATAATTGCTGTTGTTTCTCCTGGTTTTGCAGTAAATGTTATATCACTTAAAACCTCTTCATCACTATCTGGATACTTAAATCCAACATTTTTAAATTCTACTAATCCTTTTTTGTCAGGATTTAATTTTTTTGGTTTGTTACTTTCTTTTATAAATTCATCTGTTTCTAAGACTTCATTTATACGATTTGCAGAAACTGATGCTCTTGGTAAAATAATTGATACCATAGAAATCATAAGGAAACTCATTACAATTTGCATTGTATATTGTATAAATGCCATCATATTTCCAACTTGCATTGTTCCATTATCTACACCATGTGCTCCAACCCATACAATTAAAAGTGATATACAGTTCATAACAAGCATTAAACATGGCATCATAAAACTCATTGCTCTATTAACAAATAAGTTTGTTTTTGTTAATGTTTTATTTGCATCATCAAACCTTGATTCTTCTCTTTTTTCTGTATTAAATGCTCTTATTACAGGTAATCCTGTTAAAATTTCTCTTGCTACAAGGTTTAGTTTATCTATTAATTCTTGTAACTTTTTAAATTTAGGCATTGCTATTATGAATAATGTTGCAACTATAAATAGTATTGCTAATATTGCTACACCAATTATCCAAGCCATTGAATTATCACTTTGGTTTAGTACTCTCAAAAATCCACCTATACCAATAATTGGTGCATATACTACAACTCTAAATAACATTCCAATTAAACCTTGAATTTGTTGTATATCGTTTGTAGAACGTGTAATTAATGATGCTGTACTATATTCTGAAAATTCTTTATTCGAAAAGCTTAGTACTTTTTTAAATACTTTTTCTCTTAAAGTTTTGGCAAGTTTTGCTCCAACTCTTGCAGATAAACACATAATTAATATAGCAGATGCCATAATTATAAATGAAATTCCAAGCATTTTTAGACCAGCCATTAATATGTATCTATTTTGCAAATTGTCCATATTAATTCCTATAACTTTGTACTCTTCTTTTACTTCTTGAATTGCTGCTTGCTCTAATATACTATCTTGCATACTATCTATTTTTTCATTTATACTAGAAAGCATTGTCGGATTAGAAATAAGTTGTGTTTTAATTTGTGTTGCCATTTCTTCATTATTTAGATATGCAGTTATCATTAATGGTTTTGTCATAATTGAGTTTAACTCTTCTTTTTCACTATTTGAAATTTTATTTAATTTATATAATGTTTCATTTTCTAATGCTGGATATTTTTTGACTAGTTTATTATATTCATCTTCACTCAAATTCTCTTTTGATATTTCTTTGTAATCAGATAATATTTTGTCATCATCCTCTGTAAAAATTAATAAACTATCCATTGTGGATTTTCTTATTACATCTGGTGCTACATCTTCAATACCACCATTTTGAATACCAACATTTACAATTTTAGATGTATAATCAGGCAAAGTTAAGTCACCTGTTGCCTGAACAATCAATAATAAAATTATTGCAATTACTGATATCCATGACTCTTTTAGATTTTTTAGTACTTTTAACATTTTTTCCTCCTTTTTTTGTCTTATGACCGTTAGTGTCCATTGGGACACTTGTAAATAGACATTTTACCCATATGTACGAATAGCTTTAAGCATTTATACTATCTAGGACACATTCTATTTCAAAACCCCATATTTTATATAATCAATTTGCTTTAAGAAATCTTTTCTTGCTTTTTCTTTAGATTCATATTTAAATCTCATTACAATTGCTTTATTTGTGACTGCAAATAGCATTTTTTCAATTACTTCAATATCATCTTGAGACTCCACTTTAAAATTACTTGTATTTAGTTTATTCATATAGTCTTTGATTTTTTTTGGTCTTTCTTTTATTATTTTATTTGAAAATAAAAACTCTTCACTAGTTTTGATATTTTCAAATATTTTTTTGTAAAATTCCATATCTTCATTTTTCAAGCAATTACTAGTCATAAAATCATATAGTGCAATAAAAAACTCAAATATATCTCCATTTACTTCTTCTAACTGTTTTTCCATTTTCTCATTCATCTCTTTAAAATGAATTGTTAGCATATATCCTAGTAAGTCTTCTTTGTCCTCAAAATACTGGTAAAAACTTCCTCTTGCTATTTCGGCATCTTCTACTATATTTTTTATTGAAACCTCTTCTAAGGTAACTCTTGAAAATTCTTTTTTTGCAGCAGATAGAATTTTTTCTTTTTTATCTTCTGAAAGTCTAAGAAATGTTTCTTTTGGCATATTTTCATCTCCTTTTATAAAAACAAATAATGACACCCTGTCATTATTATATGTGACACGGTGTCATTTGTCAATATTTTTTGTGTGAATTTTTTGTGAACTACATTTTTCTGAATACTCCACATACTTTTCCTAAAATTTCACAATTTGGTACAATAATAGGATCCATTGTACTATTTTCTGGTTGCAATCTAATATAGTCTTTTTCTTTATAAAATGTTTTTACAGTTGCTTCATCTTCTATTAAAGCTACAACTATTTCTCCATTAGTTGCATTATTTTGTTTTCTAACTAGAATATAATCTCCATCTAATATTCCAGCTTCTATCATGCTTTCGCCTCTAACTGTAAGCATAAAGCAATCTGAATTTCCAACAAAATCAATTGGAATAGGAAATGTATCTGTAATATTTTCTACTGCTAAAATTGGTGCTCCTGCTGTAATTCTACCAACAACTGGCACTTCAACAAGCTCTTTTTGTGTATAAAAATCCTTTGTTGATGTCTTTTTTTGTTCACCTGTTGCCCCTTTTAGAAGTCTTAACGTTCTTCCTTTTTTATCTTGTTTTTTTATATATCCTTTATCTTCTAATCTTTGTAAGTATCCATGAACTGTTGCTGTTGAGCTAAGTCCAACTGCTTTTCCTATTTCTCTTACAGAGGGCGCATATCCGACTGTCATAATTTGTTTTTCAATATATCTTAAAATTGATTTTTCTCTTACATTTAATTCGGGTCTTTTTCTTGGCATATATATCACTCCATTTTTCATTTTTTTATATAATATCACACAAACAAAAAAATGTCAAACATAAATTTGCTTTTTTTATATTATTTTAAAAACTGCTATAATTCATATTTCTAACTTCAAATCTATGAATCATAACAGTTTTTAAATTTTATTTAAATCTTTTTCCTTTTCTATGTCTATTTTTCCTATTTTCTTCTTGATTTTCATAATCAAATTCATCTTTGTATTGATTTTCATAATCAAATTCGTTTTCTTCAGTATTTTTAATTTGTTCTTCGCTTTTTTCTTGATTTAAATTATATTTATTATAATCAATAGGATTTTCCACATATCCGTCGTTTTCTTCTTCATCTTTATCATATAAATTTGAATATGGTATTTGAACAGTAGAAGCTTTAGATTTCTTAATTATTACAATAATTGCAATAACTCCCACTATAACAACAAATGCTGCTGATGCACTCAAAATTATAATTTTCTTTTGCTTTTCTTGTTGTATTCTTTCTTGCTCTTCTGCAATTGTATTATCTTTTGTTTCAATATCTTTATTTACTGTTATTTGATATGTTGCTGTTTTATCTCCTGTTTCATTTGTAACCAATATTGTTATAATATTTTCTCCGTTTTTTAAATTTTCATTTCCTGTTATTGTAATATTTGAATTTGCTTCTGTTGCAACTGTTATAATGTCTAGCTTATCTTTATCTTCTTTTAATTGTAGTTTATATTCAAAAATATCTGTTTTAAATTCTGGGTCTAAGTCAAATCCTGTTATTCCTAACTCTGATAACCCAAAAACCTCTTTTGGTTGTTCTTCTCCATTTTCTGTATTATCAGTAGTATCTTCTGATTCTTCTGTATTAGTTGTTTCATCTTTTGCTTTTCTTCTTATATTAATTGTATATATTTTTTTAGTAGTTCCATCTTCTGCTGTTACTGTTACATTAAAAGCATTTTCTCCTTCTGTTAATGTTTTATTTCCTGTACCTGATATTGTTTGTCCATCTGTTCCTTTTACTGCATATATTTCAATATTTTCTACTTCATTAGGAACTTCAACTGCATATTCTGTTTTATTAGCAGTAAATCCAGAAAAATCATTTGGTCTTATTCCTAAATTTTTCAAATTAGCATTATTTGACTTTGTTGTCTCTGAGCTATTTTCTCCTTCTCTTGTAACATTTATTGTATATGTTTTTTTAGTTGTTCCATCTTCTGCTGTTACAAGAACATTAAATGTATTTATTCCAACATTTAAAGTTTTTGTTCCTGTACCTGATATTGTTTGACCACTATGTCCTTTATTGGCATATACATTTATTGAACTTACATTGTTTGGAACTGTTACATCATAACTTGTTTTAGCAGCTCTAAAACCTGAAAAGTCATTTGGTTTTATTCCTAAATTTCCTAAATTTGCATTATTAGACTTTGTTGTTCCACTATTATTTCCACTATTATTGTTGCTATTTATAGATATGTTTACTGATGATGCTGCTACTGGAACATCAGATTTATTATTAGACATTTGTCCACCTTCTGGTGTTGCTGTAACTGTTGTTGTTCCCTGTGGTCCAACTGTCACATTTACTGTTTGAGAAGCTCCTTCCATCCAAACTCTGTTTGCTGATAATGTCCCATTTGAAACTGATAAATTAACTCTTCCTACACTATCTGAAGAAATTGTTACACTTATAGTTTCTCCTGGATTTGCATTTGTTTTAGAAGCACTTATCGAAACAAATGCTGCTTTAGACATATTTGGTATAAACATAGCAATTGCTATAACAATAATTCCTAATAACATTGTTTTTATTCTTATGTTTCTCATATATTTTTTATTCCCCCATAATATAATCTTTAATTAGTACATAATCACTTGATGTTATTTTTCCATCTTGATTATAATCTGCTGCTTTTTTAGCTGTATCAGATAATTCAGAGTTTCCCATAATATAGTCTTTAATTAATACATAATCACTTGATGTTATTTTTCCATCTCCATTAACGTCTCCTGGTTTGTAATCATCATTATTATCCTCTGAATTACTTACTGGTATTAAATATTGTTTGTATTCTGCTTCATTTTCATATGTTTCTCTTGCTACATATCCTTCTGTTCCATTAGACGTTCTTATTTTATCCCAATAAGTTCCTGCAACTTTTGATGTTGCTTTTTCTATTCTTGTAACAATTTCATTTTTATATAGCCATCCAATTGTTATATCTCCATTTGGATTATTTCTAATTCTTAATGAGCTTTCAACATTTATTTTTACCAAATCCTCTGATGTATTATTGTTCGTATTTGTATCTGGTCTTTTGCTTACATCTACTGGCATATTTTCGTATATTGGTATAACAAATGTATGTGCTAATGAAAGTGAATTTATACTATTATACGTATTTCTTAATGTTGTTCCTTCATTTTGAGCAGCCAATATATTTTGCATATATTGATTTGAATAATATCCATTTGTTTCTTCTACATCAAATTTTTGAAGATATAAAGTATTTTGACCTTTTTTTATGTATTGATTTGCTAGAAAACTTATTCCTCCATTAATTGATGCATCTAAACTTGTCCATCCTTTTTTTTGTGCGTAATTTAAGGCATTTGTAAGAATTGCAGCTGTTGAATTTCCAGAAGCAGCAATATTAAACGCATTGTAATATCCAACATATTGACCATTATATCCTGTGCCTGATGTTAATACAGTTCCATTTTTCCCTTGTTCTTGAATTAATCTTGCAACTATATAATATGCATTAACATTATTATTGTTAGAAGCATTTATTATTCCTTGTTCATGTCCTTGTAAAAAAGTTCCCTTTGTCATATGTTGTAATGTACTTAAATCGCAACCAACATTTGTTAATTCTTCAAATTGAAAAACGTCAGAAGCATTTAAAGATGCTCTAGGATCCATCATATATTTTATAGCTTGTTCTGATGTGCACCTCCAACTTCCATTATCATATGCCTTATCCCCACATATAGAACATATCCATTCTCCTCGATAATTTGCTGTTTTATATACCAAATTTTTAGGTGAAGTTCCATGTCCTGTATATTCATTTTTTATTACTTCATTCCAATCCAATTTTGTATATAATAATTTAAAATTCCAATTTGGATATTGGCTTTGTAATTGTTTTATTTTTTCTTTTATTCCTGGATATTTTGATTCATCAATATTATCAATGTCTGTACTAACACTTTGTGTTACTGCAAAAGCTTTGTGTTGAAGTAATATTGAGAATGAATAATAAATTAATACTGTTAGAATCATAATTATTGATATAATCTTTCTTTTCTTTTCCATTGTTTTCCTCCATTTGTAACTCTTCTGTTGTTTATATATTTCTATTATTTTTCCTTATTTGATATTTTGCGTATTTTTTCGATTAGATTATATCATTCTCATTTTTTTTAGTCAACAAATTATACCTGATTTTGCAAAATGTAATATAATTGTAAAATTTTTATACTATTAAAAACATACAATGAAGCATGAATAAGGCTTGTGTGTGTATTGAACAAATAAAAAAAGTAATACTTTAAAAATTTAGTATTACTTTTTTTGGTGCGGATGAAGGGACTCGAACCCCCACGCCGTTGGCACTGGTTCCTAAGACCAGCGCGTCTACCAGTTCCGCCACATCCGCATTTCTTATGACCTATTTATAATAGCATATAAAATGTTTTATTGTCAATAGCTATTTTGAATTTTTTAAAATTCTTTGTGTCATATTTTAAGACAATACTATTCAATAAAATAGTATTCTTATAAAAAAGAAAGGAGGCAATTGCTTGCCTCCAGACCGGAACTAGATTCCAAGAGTCAACATATAATAAATCTGTTCTCCTGTCAATTCTTTTTCTTTGCTATCCTCTTTTTTGTTTTCTTCTACTGTTGTTAATTTTTTTTTGTTTTCTACTACTGTTGTCATCTTCTCGTTCCTTTCTAATAAAACATTATGTTACATAATTATTTTAACACATTTTACAGATATTGTCAAATTTTTATCACAAATAAAATTATTGTTCCTATAAGGGTCACTAAAAATCCAACTATTTTTAGTCCTAAAGAGCCTTCATTTTGGTCTCCAAATCCAAAAAACTTTTTTGTTATAATACGTGCATCATATATTAAAATTACTCCTAGAAGAACTAATAATAGACCAATTATCTTTAATATCAACATTCCCATTTTTCTACATCCTTTTATCTTTATTGTACATCTATATTATTCTTTTTTTATAAAAAAGTCAATAGGAGATGCAAATGCATCTCCTACAACTTTTCCGACTTTACAACTGTTCTTTTAAATACTCAATAATCGCTTCTACCTGACTTCTATCATGCTCTTCCTGAGTATGATTTTTGGTAATGACATCTTCTTTGGTTATCTTTGGAATAATTTTGTCAACTGTTCCTAACTTATTAGCTGGTACAAAATTTCTAGTATCCCAAGCGGCGAGAACTTGTTTAATTTGTTCATAAGACAAGTCCTTTACCATCATTTGGCCAGAAACTAATTTTCTTAAATGTGCAGCCCCTGTTAAGGTTGTTTCTAATCCATAAAGCCGAAATATCTCATCAATGTAAGATTTGTTCATAGTTGTCAGTTCCTTTCTTCTTAGTGCCTTTAACCTTTAATTAAAGGTCTTATTATTTTACTCTAGTTTCATTGACGTATTTCTATTATATCACGCTTTACATAAATAATCAATTAATTTTATTAAAAGCACATTTTATTTTATAAAATACTTATTCTAAATAAAAAATATTTACA
>FR884542.1:12843-18886 GCA_000435535.1 Clostridium sp. CAG:575
AAATAAAAAATATTTACATATATTTTAGTAAATTATTTTTCATGGAGGTAATTAAACATGCAAAAAATAAAATTTGTAATCCCTATTTCTATAATTATAAATTTACTAATCTTTACACATTCATTTTCCTACACTAGCTTTGATTCATACATATGGTCAGTAGATTCAAGTACCACTGAAACTTCTGCCCCAAACTATTCTGTAGCTACAAGTTCTGAAGTAGAAAATAATAATTCTTTAAATTTAGAAAGTGGTGCAGCAATATTAATTGAACAAAAGACCGGTCAAGTCCTTTATTCTCATAATATTCATGAACAACTACATCCTGCATCTGTTACAAAAGTTATGAGTATTTTATTAATAATGGAACAAATTGATAATGGTTCTTTATCATATTCAGATAAAATAGCTTGTTCTGAAACAGCTCGTTCTATGGGCGGCTCACAAATTTGGCTAGATACAACAGAAACTTTGACAGTTGATGAAATGTTAAAAGCAATTTGTGTAGTATCTGCTAATGATTGTGTTGTAGCAATGGCTGAACATATTGCAGGTTCTGAAGAGGCTTTCGTTCAAATGATGAATGATAAGGCAAAACAGTTAGGTATGAATGACACATGTTTTAAAAATTGCCATGGAATAGATGAAAATGGTCATGTTACATCTGCCTATGACATCGCATTAATGTCTCGTGAGCTTTTAAATAAACATCCTAATATAACTAAATATACTACCATTTGGATGGATAGTTTAAGAGATGGAAAATCTCAATTAGTAAATACTAATAAATTAATTAGAACATATAAAGGAATTACTGGCTTAAAAACTGGTTCTACTTCGCTTGCTTTATATAATTTATCAGCAAGTGCAACAAGGGATAATTTATCTTTGATTGCTGTAATTATGAAAGCACCTTCAACTAAAGTAAGATTTGCAGAGGCTCAAAAATTATTAGATTATGGTTTTAATAAATTTTCTTTTAAGAGTTTTGGCAATAAAGGAGATTTAATTCAAACTGTATCTGTTAATAGAGGAGTAAAACAAAATGTTGATGTAGTTTTGGAAAATGATGCTGGAACATTAATTGAAAAAGGAAAAGAAAATCAAATCTCTCAATCTATTGAAATAAATGATAAAATTGATGCTCCATTAAAAAAAGGAGATATTGTTGGAAAAGTTGTATTTTCTTTGGATAGCACTGAACTTTGTTCTACAAATTTAGTAACTTCTTGTAGCATTAATAAAATTAGTTTATTTACTATGTCTAAAAAAATTATTTATAGCTGGATAGATTTGTTAAGACATTAACAAATGTTTATAAAAAAGAAAAATGAGATTTGCGCTAAAATTATAACTCAATCTCATTTTTTAGGCTTTTTCTACAGCCTCTTTTTTCTTATTTTTATTATTATAAACATTTATAAAGAAGATTTATGGAATACACTTTTTTAATTTAATTATTCTTTCTATTCTTAATTAAGATTATTATAATTAATATAATAGCTATTGTAATTATTCCTATTGTAATATATAGATATATACCTATTTTAGCTGAATCTTTTTTTGTTTCTGTTGTTTCTTTTAAGCTATTACTATTATTGTTCATTATATTATTTTGTGTATTTTCTATTTCAACTATATTGTCATTTTCTTCTATATTATTTACTATATTATTATTTTCTTCTGTACCATTATTGTCTTCTATAGTTGTTTCATTATTTTCTGGCTTCACTTCATCTTTAACAATCTCATTTTTCTTTATTGATATATTATTTGGAGTTTTATTTTTATTGTTATTATTGTTATTATTGCTTCCACCATTATTATTTGTTGTTATATCTACTTTACTATTTGTCTCTTCATTGTTAGTATTATTATTATTTGGTATGTTTGGTATATTTGGTATATTTGGTATATTATTTTCTATATTTATATTTGCAACACTATCTTCCAATATTATTTTCTTATCGCTTTCTGTTGCTCCTGTTAATTGTAATATTTTAATTTCTGTATTCCCCGTAATATTCTCCTTAACCTTGAAACTAAATTGTATAATATCAGCAGGCGTTTTTATTGAATTTGACCTTATTAATATGGTAAATTTTCCATTATTTATATTAAATGAAGGTTCTTGCAAATTGCTATTGGCACTTTTTGCTTCTATAAATTCCAATTTAGAATCATCATATTCAATTTTTCCTGATAATGCATCTAATCCTTCTCTTATTTTTTCTACTTTCAATGTTACAGTTATATTTTTATCTTCTTGATTTGTTTTAATTGTAGTTGTTACATTATCAGAAGCATACGAAATTAAACATTTAAATAATAATAGCCAAATAATAATTACTAAAAATATCTTCTTTCTCATTTTATTTTATCCTTCCTTATTTTTATATATCGCAAAATCCAAATTTTTTATAATCAAAAACTTATTTATTTGTTTATTTCTTTATTTAAAATTGATAAATCAACAATGTCTACTACTCCATCTTTATTAATATCTGCTGCAATTAGACTTTGTGCATCATCAATTATCTTTTTTCCGATTAAATGTTTATTTAGCATAGATAAATCTAATATATCTAAAACACCATCACCATTGATATCACCTTTTACTTCTTGTTGTTCTTCAATCCATGTAACTTTTGCTATTACTTCACCAATATTTCCTGCTTCATCTTTAATTTTAAATACATATTCTCCATTTTTACTAAATATATATGTTCCACCTGAACCATCAATTATTGTTACATTTTCTTTTGATATATTTTTTAATGTAGCTTTTACCGTAAATTGAGTTTGGCTAGTAATATCATATTCTACTTGTGCTGTTGGTAATTCTTTATCTATCCATGTTACATTTGCTATCAATGTTTTTTCTTCACCATTTATGTCTTTATATTTAAATTCATGTTTTCCATTATTATTAAATGTATAACTTGTACTTCCTATGGCTTTATATCCATAAGGAATTTTAATAGTTGCTACTACATTTTGATTTGTTAATTTATTTTTAGAATATTCTATTTCTGGTTCACTAAATTTTTTAGTAGTATCTTCATAATAATTAAATCTTTTACCACTTACATATTTATTTGGTCCTTCATGATTTCCATATGTCTCCGTAGCTTCTATTTTAACATATCTTGCTGGAACTGATTCTTTTAAAGTTATTGTTTTTCTATTTTCGTCATTAGCTAGATTTGTTATCTCTGATACTAATTCCCATTCAATTCCATCTAAACTTACATATAATTTTGCTGATTTTATTCTTCCATTTAATCCTGCTGGATCATATGATATTTGTGATAAATACTTGGCTTTATTAAAACTTATTATATATGATTTGTCTTGTGCTATTTCTCCGTATTTAGTATGCCATGAAGTAAATACACTACCATCTAACATGTTTTCTGGTGCAAATCCACCTTGTGATTTACCCGCTGAAATAAAATTAATATTTTCCACATTTATATATTTTAAAGTATTATCTACGTTTTTAGTAAAGTTATATTCTCTAATTTCTCCACTTAATGTTGTTCCATGTGCTTTATACCTTGCTTTTACTTTTTGGCTTTCAGTAAATCTTTTTGTACTGCTATAATCTTTCCATGTAATTCCATTATCTAAACTATATTCTAAATTATTTATTTTACCAACAAATGTATCTTCGTCATCATTCATTATTAATGAGTTGTCAAGTATACTTTCTCCTGTTGTAATATCAATTGTAAATATCTGACTAGATCCTGATATTTTAACCTTTATATCATTTTCTGCATTTATTTTTTCAATTTGTTTTTGTGTAAGTTTTATTTTGTGTTCTAATGTTGCTGTCCATGTTTGTCCACCATCTAAACTATACTGAACTTGAAAATCATAATTATCATATTTTGAATTTATAATAATTTCTTTTGCATTTTCTCCATCAAAAGAGAATGATGCTAAATCAACTTTATTTTCTCCTAATAAAGCATCTGCTATTTCCTTACAAGCTTCCGGTTGTAAGCTTTCATTTTTTGTTGCTTTTGTTGCTTTTTTTAGTGCTTCTGTTTTTAGCATATCAATTTCTAAGGTATCATTTTTATTTAAATTTGGTTCTACTAATTTTAATAAATCAACCATTGCCATTGGATAATATGTATATACATCTATAATTTTTTCTGATAATTCTTTCCAATCTGAACTATTTTTATTTTCTTGTTCTTTATATGTTTCTATTAATTTATCATAATCATCTAAATTTATATTTAATTTTGATAATGACTGATTATAAATTTTCTCTTTTATGTCTAAATCTGTATATGAGTTAGCTATTAAATAGTAAAAATATGATTCTAAATATTTATCATATTCATTTATTGCTGCTTGTCCTAATAATTGATATCCTGCACTATTTCCTGATTTTGAATCAGTAGAATATTTATCAGTAAATGTTTTATTATTCCAGTTAAATAACAAACGTATTGGATTTCCTCCATACCATGTTGTAGCACTTTTTCCCCAACCAAAAATATTGTTACCAATGTTCCATATTCCCTTATTATTCGAATCAATTGAGTATGTTAAATAGGCTTCATGAGCTGGTTGATATACTCCTGCTACCGCAATTCCATGTGTTTTATATAGATTTTGACCTAATCTTGATATATTCCAACAAATTCCTCCTGCTTCCATAACCATCCAAGTTTTTGGTGTCTTTGTTCCATCACTATTTAATCCATAACTTATATTATATTTACTTAATAGATATTTTTCGTTAAATGTATTGTAATTTTCTTGTGCATATAGCCTATCTTGATTATAATTAGGATGAATATATGACATATAGTTATATGGATTTAACCTTTTGTTAATGTCTGGATATTTTTTTTCTGAATATCCTCTTAACCATTCCAACTCTTCATTTGCTATTGAATCATTCATTACAAATCTCATTAATTCCATTTTATAATTTTTAAATTCTTCTTTATTTGAAAATAAATTTTTGTTATAAAACTTTTTCATAAGTTCATATCTTTTTAATATATCATAATTTGCTTCGGGTGAATTAAAAGCTAATGGAGTTGGTGGATTATCTGAGCTATATGAAATTGCTAGTGCTATTAGCATCTTTTTATAGACTAGTTTGTCTCCTGTGTTTCCTAATGTATTTTTATATTTCATATATAATGTATTCAGTGATTCTAAACATTTTTCTGAATTTTTTACATTTCCAGTTTCAATAAATAATTGTAGATTTTGCTTATCATTTAAAATCCAGCTTAATGTTTCTTCCATATTTCCTGTTTTATCGTTTCTTATAGTGTTTTGTATTGACCAATATCCCATACGGTTAACAAATTCTCTTCTTAAAACAAGTTCAAGATTGTTTTTATAATTTTCTTCTGGTGTATTTTTGTTTAATATTGAATCATAATACTCAAGTTTTTTGATATTACTATTAAGTTCAGTTGTCAAATCATAATTTTCTTTAATTATTCTTGCATCTGCATAAACAGCATGATCTACTGCATCTGTACCGTTCTTATCTGCATATAGTCGTAAATATTTATAATCTTTTATATTCAAATCTACTTCTAAAGCATTTTGTGAAGATGTTATTGAATCTGATTTATAAATTTCTGTCCAATTTTTTCCATCATTAGATACAGAAATTCTAAACCACACATCTCCTTTACCATTTTTCGAACTATCTATTCCAAGTTTTGCTACAAATCTTGTATATTTATTTGAATATTTTGATATATCATATGTAAGTTGGCTTGTAGCATGTGCTCCCATTCCTTTATCAAAATATACTTTTTCTCCGTCAATTAATAGGCTTATCTTTCCATTTTCTATATTTTTATCTTTTTTTATTTCTCCCCAACCTACATAAGACCAATTATTTTCTGTTATGTATTCCATATCTGAAATATAATAATAATCTTTTTCTATACCTTCATTTGCAAAAGAATATATTGACAGTATAATTTGTAATAAAATTAGAACTACTAATGTTACATTTAAAAACTTTATTTTACTATTATTTCTCATA